>JBBIRL010000143.1:0-5409 GCA_037441825.1 Dehalococcoidia bacterium
CAGGGGAGGTCTTCCCGGAGGCGCCCATGGAGTGGCGTTTACCTTTCTCGCCCTGGGAGGTGCTGCTGGGACCTTCATTCGTCTCAGACAGCGGTTGCTAAAGACCGCAGTGCTTGCGGTAGCGACATTGCTTGTTTTAGCAATAGTTTGGCGCTTTGCCGAAAGTAACATTAATCCACTTATCTCCCTGTTTGTGTCTTTCTGTTTTATTATCTTTTTGCTGAGCCCTTGGTTATTGCAGAATAGAGTAGTGCGTCGAGGAAGCGAGATAGAAGCCTGGGATGAGGCTTGCATTAAGCAGGCTGCTGGAAGAACCTGATAATAAGTAAATCAGACGGGACGTTTTTGGGGCCGTTTGATTATAGGCAAGAGAGATATTGAGAAGGCGGAGGCCTAAGACCTTTCATGGATAAGGTTGCTGTTGTTACTGACAGCAGTGCATGTGTGCCCAAGGAGGTGGTTAAGCAATACGGCATACATATACTGCCGTTGATACTTATCTTTGAGGAGCGATCCTATAGAGATGGGGTAGATATAACAGCACAGGAATTCTATGAGCTTTTGAAGAAGGCGAAAAAGGTTCCTACTACCTCTTCTCCGTCGCCCGGTGAATATCTTGAGGTATTTCGGCAGGTAGCTAAGCAGGCTAGCGGCATCCTCTGCATAACGCTTCCTTCTCATTTGAGTATGGCGTTTGACTCGGCAACTCAGGCCAGGGAGATGGCGAGGGAGGCGTTACCCCAGGTTGACATAAATGTGTTTCCTTCTCGTAGTCCGGCGCTGGCTCAGGGGTTTATAGCCCAAGCAGCGGCTCGAGCAGCAGCATCGGGCAAAGATTTATCTCAGGTTGTCCAGGCTGCACAAGATATGATGGATAGAGTCAATGCGATCGCAATGCTGGACACGCTTTACTATTTAGCCAAAGGGGGACGTATCCCAAAGGCAGCGGCGTGGGCTGGCTCACTGTTTAAGATAAAGCCTATTTTGGATGCCACAGGCGATGTGCGTCTGCTGGAACGATGCCGTACCAGGAAACGGGCGATACAGCGGTTGCTCTATATAATGAGGCAACGAAGTGGTGGTAAGCCAATATGTGTGAATCTGATGCATGCCGGGGTTCCTGAAGAGGCTGAAAGACTTAAAGCTGACATCCTATCTCAGTTCGATTGTGTTGAGTTCTACGTCACCGATTTTACGCCTGTAGTAGGCGCACATACCGGGCCTGGTACAATCGGGCTCAGCTTTTATACTGCCGATTCGACATAGTAGCTACATAAGCTTAATGGCGGAGAGTGGGCTATTATCAATCATGTTGCTGTGGTCACCGATAGCGTCTCCTGCCTACCCAAAGAGCTGACAGAGCAATATGCCATTAAGATTGTGCCGATAAGCCTCATAATAAACGGCAGTGTCTATCGCGATGGTATTGATATAACCCCGACAAAGGTTTACCAGCTTCTGGAAACTACTAAGAGTGTTCCTACCACCTCGTCTCCTTCCCCCGGAGATTTCGTTCAGGTCTACAGAGAACTTAGTAAGTCGGTAGATAGTATTGTGTGTGTTACTATATGCTCTGACATAAGCATGATGTTCAATTCGGCAACGGAGGCAAAGCAGATAGCGGCGGGGGAGTTTCCTCAGCTTGCCATGGATGTTATCGACTCCCGCACTGCAGGAGGGGCACAGGGGTTTGTGGCGCTAGCAGCGGCGAGAGCCGCCGCCTCGGGCAAGGACTTGACTGAGGTGGCCCGTGTAGCTAAGCTTATGATACCCAGGGTAAACATGATAGCTGTTCTGGATACCCTATATTATCTAGCAAGGGCGGGGCGTATCCCCAGGATAGCTGCTTGGGCTGGCTCTGTGCTGCGGATAAATCCTATCCTGACGTTTTCCCACGAAGGGATAGGTTTGTTAGAAAGGGCTAGAACCAAACCCAGGGCTGTGAACCGTTTGTTGGAGATCATGGAGAAGAGAACAAAGGGCAAGCCGGTGCATGTTAACGTTATGCGTGCCAATGTAGTAGAGGATGCAGAAGCCTTGAAGGAGAGGATAGGGTCTCGATTTAAGTGCTTGGAACTCTTCATAACCGATTTTGCACCGACTATGGGTGTACAGGCCGGTCCTGGAACATTAGCTCTCGCTTTTTACAGCGAGGAGGATGGAGATGTGGGATAAAGTCGCTCTTATTATAGGGTCTTATTTATTGGGCTCGTTCCCTTTGCTGTATCTGTTGGGCAGGCTTCACGGAGTAGACCTCGGACAGTTTGAGGATATGCACATTGCCCTGTGGCGACATGTGGGGCGTGTGGAAGGTTTTATCGGAGTGACCTTCGATTTTGCCAAAGCAGTCATTGTGGTTTTGCTTGCTCGGAATGTCGGTGGCTTCGACCCCGGGTGGGTTGCTGCTGCGGGTGTAGTGACAGTAATGGGGCAGATGTGGCCGGTATTCTTAAAGTTCGATGGGGAGAGAGGTAACAGCATTGGCCTGGCTATGTCAGGCGCACTGGCTACGTATGCCATGCTGATAGCTCTGATACCTGTGGCAATAGGCGCTGCTGTTAGAACAATTCCCCGGTTTCTGCAGCGAAACCAGAATCTAAACGAGAAACTCAAGTTCGGGGGGCCGCCCAGTTTGGCGCTACCTCTCGGTATGGCTACAGGTTTTGCTGTGATGCCTCTCGCTGCCTGGCTGGTGGGTCAACCTAAAGAGGTGATATTCGCTTTTATTGCCCTTTTCGTATTGATTATGCTGAGGAGGCTCACCGGCGGATTAAGGGAGGACTTGCGTAAGCCATCGTGGAAAAATAGTATGCTGATGAATCGTTTTCTCTTCGATAGAAGCGAAATATAGGCTAATTCTACTAACGGGCATCGCATAAATGATGTCTTTTTTATTTGGGTTGCGGGTACTTAGGTACTATTGTTCGGATGGGCGTTATTGAATTATGATGAGACAATGGATGCAGAGAAGATTGCCAGCGATGTACGAGAGCTAAAGAAGGCGCTGGGCGAACTTCCGGAACCTGTAGCCAAGCCGGCGCTTATTATAGTCAGCGGCTTGCCCGGTACCGGGAAATCCTACTTCAGCCGCAAGCTGGCGGGGCGCCTGCCCAGCGTTATTGTGGAGAGCGATGCTTTGCGCAAGCGGCTCTTCCCAACCCCTACTTACAGCCCCGAGGAGAGCCATCGCCTTTTTTGTGGCTGCCATCGTCTTATTGAAGAGTTTCTCGGCAGCGGAATTTCAGTCATCCTAGATGCCACTAATCTCGTCGAGCATCACCGGGAACCTCTGTATCGCATAGCTCAGCGTCTTCAAGCAAAGCTTATCCTGGTACAGGTGGAAGCGCCCCGGGAACTGGTGCGACAGCGTCTGCAAGGTAGGGCGGAAGGAGTCAATCACGAGGATGAGTCGGACGCTGGTTGGAGTATTTATCAGAGGATGAGGACGAGGGTAGAGCGGATCAGCCGCAACTACTTTGCCGTTGACACCTCCAGGGATATTACTCCTGTCATTGATAAGATAGTGCGCGAAGCAAAGCGGTAAGATTTGACATTTGATTCCATCTCCTTAATATCACCAGGTTGAGTCTGCTCTTGGTGATATAGTTATCCACGAAGAGATTATTCGCAAAACAGAGATTTAAGGGCCGAAACCCCTTTGCAACGCCTTAAAGGTAGACTTAATTGCCCGTCAAATTCGTTTGTGCTATAGTTGTCTGGTAAAGTCAATGGTGTTATTACTTGTAAGGGGGACAAAGGTGTTCGACGAGTTGAAGGTCTTCAGTGGCAATGCTCATCAGCATTTGGCCCAGTCGATTTGCGATTACTTAAGCATCCCCTTGGGCAAGGCCGAGGTGTTCGAATTCAGTAATGAGAACATCTTTGTTAAAGTCCTGGAGAATGTTAGAGAGCGTGATGTCTTTGTCGTTCAACCTATATGCTCTCCCGTTAACAAGAATCTTATGGAACTTTTAATAATGATCGATGCCATGAAGCGTGCCTCAGCAGGAAGGATTACGGCGGTGATGCCTTATTTTGGCTATAGCCGTACCGATAAAAAAGACCAGCCCCGGGTTCCCATAACGGCTCGATTGGTAGCAGACTTGATCACCGTGGCCGGAGCCAGCAGGGTGTTGACTATAGACCTTCACGCCGGGCAGATACAGGGCTTTTTCAATATCCCGGTGGATGAACTGACTGCCATGTATATCCTCAGTGACTATTTCGCGGAAAAAGCGGTGGATAGCTTTGTAGTAGTGGCCACCGATATCGGCATCAGTAAGCGTGCCCGGGACATTGCTGCCAGACTCCATGCCCCCCTGGCCATTGTCGAGAAACGCAGAATAGGCAATGCGGATAAATCGGAGACGCTGACTATCATCGGTGAAGTCGAAGGAAAACGTGCACTGCTTGTTGATGACGAAGTGGATACCGGCGGCTCGCTTACAACCGCTGCCTCGGCCCTGAAGGAATATGGCGCTACCGAGGTCTATGCCTGCTGCACACATCCTATACTATCAGGCTCTTCGGTGCAGCGCATTGCATCGAGCAAGCTCAAGGAACTTGTGGTTACAGACACTGTGCCTGTGCCTGACTCAAAGAAGGTCGATAAAATCACTGTACTTTCTGTGGCATCTTTAATCGGTGAGGCGATACATCGCATCCACGGCGGCCTTTCGGTGGGCGCGATGTTCCAGTAGGGAAAGGAACATCTCTCAGAAAAGCTAAAGAATGCTAATTTGGGTGCAGCCTTGAGAATTGAAAGAGTTATCTGGATTGGTAAATTTGTTCAGAAAATCCATCAGAAACACGGGGTCACTGTAGAGGAAGTTGAAGATGCTTTACTGTCAAAGCCGTTATTCCGACGAGTAGGGCGTGGTCATGTTAGGGAGGAGGACCTGTACTTTTCATATGGGAGAACCAATGCTGGCAGGTATCTTTTCATAGTTTTTGTATGGAAACATGAGGATGCTGTTCTGGTAATCAGTGCCCGCGAGATGACGCTGCGGGAGCGGAGGTACTACAATGAGCACAAAAAGAAAATCTGATTCAATACCAGAGACATTTAAAACCTACGAGGAAGCGGCAGATTTCTGGGATGAACATGATAGTGCTGACTATAAGGATGTTCTGGAAGCTGTTGAGGTGGATGTGAATCTCTCGGAGCGCCATTATATCATCCAACTGGATAAGGAGACTGCTGAGGTTTTACTAGATAAGGCTCAGGCAAGTGGTGTGAAACCTGGTCAGTTGGCTAGCAAGCTTCTTCATAAAACCCTTGTCAGAGGCAGGTAGGACAGGATTGCATGTTCAAGCGGATTATCGGGTTTATTAGCGATTCCAACGAGCGGGAGCTCAGGCGGCTGCAGTCGGTGGTTGATAAGATAAACGCCCTTGAGCCTGAATTAG
>JBBIRL010000144.1:0-5367 GCA_037441825.1 Dehalococcoidia bacterium
ATAACCTGAAGAAGAGCCCAAGCCTGCAGGCTTGGGCTCTTCTTAAAGCTTCCTTCCTATGCTTTTTTAGCAACACAAAACAGCTTACTACCCCTCAGAAAGTATGCAAGTAAGGTCTCCGTCGAACTCCTTCAGGAAATTGTGCATATCCAGCACATCGTCTACACCCACCACTATGCTCTGAGAGAACCTCTCGTACTCAACATCTGTGAGGTCAGTAATGACTTCAGCAATCTTCCCTTCTTTGACCACAATAGCTATTAAGCCCTGAGTCTGGCAAAAACTACAGGAAGCGCTGAAAAGCCATAGATTATCTTCATGGCCAAGAATCTCAATGCCTGCCACTTCATAATTATGACCACAAGCCTCACACTTGATCATGGAAAACAATCGCTTCAGGAATGCTTCGCGCATCACCTGTATCTCCCTAATAGTCGTTAAAGGAACGTATTGAACTAAGGCCCTGGCTTGTTGCCCTTGTCGAAGTCCGAAAGGTCGAGGCTCTCTATAAATTCGCGGAATGCAGACATCCTCTCCATCTCCTCGGGAGGGATTTCCTGCGCCGGGGCCGGCTTGCCCGTCTCCGGGTCAATAATGATCCCAGCCTTGTTAAGTACAGCCTCATCAGCAAAGATAGGCGCCTTCACCCGCACTGCCAGAGCGATGGCATCGCTGGGCCGAGAATCGACCTCTATGCTCCTGCCATTGACTGCCAGTACGATCTTAGCAAAGAAGGTATCATTTTTAAGATCACAAACAATAATCGAGTTGACGCTGGCACCGAGGGCGTTGATCACAGAGCTTAACAGGTCATGAGTCAGGGGCCGAGGCACTGTCACTTCCTGGAGTTTGACGGCTATGGCATCCGCTTCGGCGGGCCCGATCCAGATGGGGAGATAGCGTTCCGCCGCTTTCTCCTTCAGAATCACCACCCGCTGATAGTTGAGCATGCTTACGCGAATGCTCTCAATAGTCATCTCAACCATATAAATACCCCCTCGAATAAAATCATTTTAAACCTGTCTAACACACCTGTCAATCCAACTCATGTTGACAATAGCAACCCTTTAAGCTATATTTTTAGCTTGTCAGGAAGGGGCGGTTAGCTCAGCGGTTAGAGCGCTGCGTTGACATCGCAGAGGTCACTGGTTCAAATCCAGTATCGCCCACCATAGTGAGAACGACGCAGTAACAGTGTCAGTTTATAGAATGTAGAGCAGTATAGCTAAGAACCTCTCGTTCTGCACAGGCGGGAGGTTCTGCTTTCGAATTCTAACTGAGGATTTAGAGTGGCTGAGAAAGAAACTAAGGATGCCCAGAAACTGGAACGACTGGAGATCATGCGCCACTCGGCATCTCACATAATGGCCGAGGCGGTATCATCGCTTTTCCCCAATGTTAAATTCGGCATAGGCCCTGCTATTGCTGATGGCTTCTATTATGACTTCGAGCTGCCTCGTACACTAATCCCCGAAGACCTGAGCGCTATCGAGGCTAAGATGCAAAAGATCATATCTGAGGGGCTTCCCTTCCTTCGAGAAGAAGTAGACAAGAAGACAGCCCGAAACATGTTCAGCGCTCAGCCATACAAGCTCGAGCTCATTGATGAACTGCCCGATAAAACGGTGACTATTTACCGCCAGGGTTCTTTCACAGACCTGTGCCGCGGCCCCCATGTAGCTTCGACCAGGGAAATCAAAGCGGTCAAGCTGCTCAGTATCGCTGGCGCATACTGGAGGGGCGACGAGCACCGTCCCATGCTGCAGCGAATTTACGGCACCGCGTTTGAGACTAAAGAGGAGTTGGAGAAATACATCAATAAACTCGCCGAGGCTGCAAAGCGAGACCACAGGAAGCTGGGCAAAGCACTCGACCTGTTCAGCCTTCATGAAGAGGCTGGGGGTGGGCTGGTTTACTGGCACCCCAAAGGAGCCTTAATCCGCCATATAATCGAGGATTTCTGGAAGAAAGAGCACTTCAAGCGAGGCTACGATATCGTATATAGCCCGCACATCGCCAAGGTCGACCTGTGGAAGACAAGCGGCCATTGGGAATACTACAGAGACAGCATGTACACACCTATGGAAATGGAGGGGCAGGACTATCTTATCAAGCCTATGAACTGCCCCGGCCATATACTGATGTATAAAACGCAGCTTCGCAGCTACCGCCAGTTGCCGCTGCGTTGGGCAGAGTTGGGCACAGTATATCGTTGGGAGAGGTCCGGCGTGCTCCACGGCTTAACCCGCGTGCGCGGCTTCACTCAAGATGATGCCCACATCTTCTGCCGCCCCGACCAACTGGAGGACGAAGTAGTCGGCGTGGTAGATTTTGCCCGCTTCATGCTCAAGACATTTGGTTTCGATGAGTACGAAGTCAAATTATCAACGCGCCCCGATAAATATGCAGGCACCATCGAGGTTTGGGAGCACGCAACACAGATGCTGAAGGGAGCCCTCAATCGCCTCCAGATACCCTACGAAGTAGACCCGGGTGAGGGCACGTTCTACGGGCCCAAAATCGACATAGCGCTCAAGGATTCTTTAGGACGTACCTGGCAAGGCCCCACCACACAGGTGGATTTCAACCTCCCTGAGCGTTTCGATGTCAATTATATCGGTGAAGACGGCCTTGAGCATCGTGTGGTCATGATACATCGCACCGTACTGGGCAGTATGGAACGTTTCTTCGGCTGCCTTATTGAGCACTACGCCGGGGCATTCCCGGTATGGCTGGCGCCGGTCCAGGCAGTGATAATACCCATAGCCGACCAGCACCTCGACTATGCCCGTAAAGTGGCCGCTGAGCTTAAGAGCGAAGGGATAAGGGTTGAAGTGGATGAGCGAAGCGAGCGGATGAACCTGAAGATCCGAGAGGCCCAACTCCAGAAAATCCCTTACATGTTGATAGTTGGCGACGAGGAAATAGGGAGTTCCACAGTATCGGTCAGGCTGCGCAGCGGCAAGACTTTGAAGGCCCAGCCACTGCCACAGTTTAAGGACAGAATAAAGTCGGAAGTGGAGACGAAGGCTATTGTTTGATTTATTCCGATGATTATGTTATAAGAGATAGAAGCTTATTCTGGGGAGGTAGCGAGTATAGTTAGAGATTATAGAGTCAACGAGAGGATTCGGGCTAAAGAGATCCGGGTAATCGGCGAAAACGGTGAGCAACTCGGCGTGATGAGCGTAAGAGATGCCCTCCAGATCGCCCGAGAAAGGAATACCGACCTGGTGGAAGTAGCCCCTACCGCTCAACCCCCGGTATGCCGTATGCTCGATTTCGGCAAGTTCAAATACGAGCAAGCTAAAAAGGAACGTGAGGCACACAAGCGACAAAAGGTAGTTTCACTCAGGCAAGTTCGGCTGCGCCCGAAGACCGGTGAGCACGATGTCAAGTCCAAGATAGCTGTAGCGAGCAAGCTCCTGGAAAAGGGCAACAAGGTTAAGGTTCTGGTGCTCTTTCGCGGCCGTGAAATGACTCACCCCCAACTAGGAAAAGAACTGTTGGACAATATAGCCAAGGCCCTGGCAGAGAAAGCCAGCGTGGAAAGGCCACCGGCTATGGAGGGGAATTCGATGAGCCTGATCCTTTTCCCTCACCCCACAAAACAACCGAAGAAGGAAAAGGAGAATGAGAAAGAGAAAGAAACGGCAGGAGAAACTGTAGATGCCTAAGATAAAGACCCATAAGGGGGCTAAAGCCCGCTTGGATATAACCGGCACTGGCAAGATTATGCGCGTTAAGATTGGCAAGAGCCACTTTCGCCGCAATAAGCCCAAACGAGTGACACGACTATTCGATGAAAAAATACCCCTGAACCCTACGGCAAGAAAACGCGTAAGAAGAATGCTTGGGGTCTGAGGGAAGAGGAGCGCAACCGCACCCATCGTATTCTAATTCTTAGAGGAGGAGGAGTCCTTTGCCCCGAGTAAAGGGTGGAACAACAAAGCGCCATCGTCACAAGAAGGTACTGGAGCTGACCAAGGGCCATCTAGGCACCAAGCATCGCCTTTATAGAAGAGCCCATGAGTCTATGATGCACTCCCTGGCCTATTCTTATGCTCATCGCAAGGACCGCAAGGGAGACATGCGGCGATTATGGATAACTCGAATCAATGCGGCAACAAGGCTCAACGGACTCTCCTATAGCAGGTTTGTGCAAGGCTTAAGCAAAGCAGGAATAGAACTTGATCGCAAGATACTCGCCGAGCTGGCAGTAAACGACCCCGCTGCTTTCGCCCAACTGGTGGCAACAGCCAAGGAGAATATCCCCGAAGCCCATGATAAGTAAGCTTGAAGAGCTCCGAGCGAAAGCTATCAGCGAGCTTGACAGCATCAGTGACCCGAAAAGCCTCGAATCCTGGCGTATCAGCTACTTGGGTAGAAAAAGCCCCCTCACCCAGATTCTGCGAGGGCTGGCAACCCTGCCTCTCGAGGAGAGACGCGCAGCAGGAACCGCCGCCAACGAGCTTAAAGAGTTTCTGGAACAGCGCCTTGCCCAGCGGGAAGAAATAGTCAAAGAGGCCGAGATAGCCAGAGCTATCGAGGTAGGTCGCCTCGATGTAACCCTGCCAGGCCGTCCCGCCACCCTCGGCCGACTGCACCCCGCTACCCAGATGATGCGCCAGATGTGCGGCATCTTCACAGCTATGGGTTTCGAGGTGGTGGAAGGGCCTGAGGTGGAGTGGGACTACTACAATTTCGAGGCCCTAAATATACCTCAAGACCACCCCGCCCGCGATATGTGGGCCACCATGTGGATGGATTACCAGAACGAAAAAGGCGAGCGGCCCATGCTGCTGCGCACCCATACTTCTCCCATGCAGATCCGTGTGATGGAGAACAGACGCCCTCCGGTGCGTGTGGTTGTACCGGGAAAAGTCTACCGCTACGAAGCCACCGATGCCACTCACGAGTCCATGTTCCACCAGGTCGAAGGCTTCGCCGTAGACAAGAACATCACCATGGCAGACCTTAAGGGGACACTTTTTGAGTTCGCCCGGAGGCTTTTCGGCAAAGAGCGCAAGGCCAGATTCAGATGCGACTACTTCCCCTTCGTCGAGCCTGGCGTGGAGATGGCTATCGACTGCTTCGTCTGCAACGGCGCAGGATGCCAGCTCTGCTCCAACAGCGGCTGGATCGAGATACTGGGCGCAGGCATGATTCATCCCGACGTGCTGCGCAGGGTTAACTACGACCCCGATATTTACACTGGCTTCGCTTTCGGCATGGGTGTGGAGCGTATGCCCATACTCAAATACGGCATAGATGACATTCGCCTTTTCTACTCAAACGATCTTAGATTTCTACAGCAGTTTTAACCATGAAAGTCTCACTCAACTGGCTCAAGGATTATGTCAACAT
>JBBIRL010000145.1:0-5357 GCA_037441825.1 Dehalococcoidia bacterium
GTCCACCCAGGCAGGGGGCAGGACGCTGTATTTCAGCCGGTGTCTCACTCCATTTGTAGGGTGGTCCCGGATAGTCAACTTTGCCAGCTAGGGGGTGGTTGACCTTAACGAAATACTCTCTAGCTTTGGTATGGGGACTGTTATAAAAGTCTTCAATATTCAAGATAGGTGCGATGGGGACGCCTTCTCGCCTCCCCGCTTCGAAAAGCTCAGTCATGGTGTACTTCTGAGTGAACTCCACCATCAGGGCGTACAGGTCATCAGCGTTTCCGATGCGGTAAAGGAAACTGCGCCAATCGGGCATCTGAAGCACCTCGGGGCTGCCCAGCACTCTAACCAGGGCATCCCATTGCCGAGGGGTCAGGGCAATCACCCGAATCAGGCCATCCTTACAGGGATAGACAGGGTAGACGGATGCCCCCATTCGTGTCTCAGCGGTCGGCGGGGGGCCATCCGGGTTTAGGGCATACGAATAATTCGGCAATATCCAGGGATAGAGCCCTAAGCGTGAGGTCTCGTGCACAGATACGTCAATGTATTGGCCTTGCCCTTTAGTGCCACGCATCCAGAGGGCAGAAAGTATCGCTATATTGGCGTAAAGTGAGGCTGCATCGTAAGCTGGCGTACCCGGGCAGAGGCAGGGCTCCTTTCCTGGGTAGCCGCTGGTTATCATTACGCCGCTCATGGCGAAATCTACGAGGTTGGAGCCTTTGCGGTTCTTATATGGCCCTGAGTGGCCGAATTCGGTGATGCTGGCCATAATGAGCCTGGGATTTATCTCCTTGAGCGCAGGATAATCAAGGCTAAGGCTTGCCATATAGTCAGGCGGCGAGTTTTCTACCAGGACATCGGCTGTCTTGACCAGCTTCATAAAGATATCTCTGCCGTCGGAGGTCTCCAGGTTAAGGGTTATCCCTCGCTTGCCAGTGTTACGATGAAGAAAGTGGAGGCTTTTCTCGGAATGGGGAATGTCATCCACAAAAGGGGGGAGCGTACGTCCGGGGTCTCCCTCAGGCCTTTCAATTTTTATGACATCTGCACCCAGGTCGGCGAACAACTTCGTACAGTAAGCGCCCCTGCTGTCGGTTAGGTCCAGTATGCGGTATACGCTCAGGGCACCCTCTTTTTTCTTTGCCAAAGCAAGCACCTCACTATAACGAGCTCGCTACCCCCGGAGCCTGTGAGCACAAACATTATAACCGGTGATTGAGACAATCCCAGCCCTAAAAGCAGGATAAAACTTGAAGCCTCCGCTGAATATGGTGCTAATCCTTGTTTTGTACTTCTGCTGTCTCCCGAAGATTCCTAGGGGGCAGCACTATATAAGATAGGGATGGCATGGTATAGATAACAGTGTTAGCACCTGACAGACCAAACTTCAATCACCTTTATAGCTTATGTGTTGTGTAGTATTGCCAGGCCGTGTCAGCCGCCTTGATGCCTGAGTCTACAGCCTGGTGGAAACCGAGCCCATAGCTACCAGCATCGGCGCCCACATAGAACAATCCCCTGATGGGAGACTTTATCGATGGCTTACCCTTACCACACTGGCCTGTTATCTGTGCCAGGCCGAAGCATTCTCCACCCTGCCCGGGCATTACCTCGTCCCTCGCTAAAGCAGCTACCTGCGCCGGCCCGTAGTACTCCTTGCTCTCAATATGCTTGGGGAGCTCCGGCCACAGCTCGGCTACCTCTTTCTCCAGTGCATCAAAGAAGGGCTTCATCTTTGTCTTGGGGTCGGCAGGGCATGTCCCGCCTATCCATACCATCTGTTTCCCCTTAGGAGCCATACCGGGACAGAGCGAGTTGGTCCCCATGTAAGCGTAGAAATCTTCAGGAAACCAGCCGGACTCCTCTTTCTTTAAGTCCTCCAAGGTTAATATTGTATTGTCCGAGAAGTAGAGATAAACAGGGTACTTCAGAACCGGCTGGTCGATAAAGTAGCGCACTCCGAAGAATCCCCAGTCCGGGACCAGGTCTTTAACATAATTTACATAGCTTCTCTCGAAATGCTCCTCTCCCACCAGCTTAAGCACTGTAGGATGAATTCCAGCGCTGCTGATTACTATGGGAGCGTAAAAATCTCCTTTATCTGTGAACACACCAGTGACCCGGCCGTCCTTCACGCCGATATGCTCGACCTTGGCTTTAAATATGGCATCGCCACTGTTTGCCTTTACTACATTAGCCTCTTCTTCGGCCAGTCTGCCCAGACCGCCTACCATATAGTAACCGCCGCCACCTTTTGCAGTGTCCTGACATATTTTAATGAACTCCGAAGCGCTGCCGGCATCAATGGGGACCTCCATTGTGGCTTCGCATCGTATGGTGGCGAGGAAGGAATACACAGACTTGGGGACTTGATAGCGATCGAGAAATTCCTTGACTGTCACATCGTCATGAGCGGCCACGTCGTGCGGACTCATGCCCATCAAATCACCCATGAGGCGCATAACCTCTGGCAGGTCTTGTTCCGTTACGCCGAGGAAAGCCATTAAGTCATTGAGTATTTTTTCCGCATCCTCGAGACCTTTCGTGCCTGGGAGGATTATATTCCTCATTTCACCCGACGAAGCCCTGTAATACGCACTTGCCAGGTAGTCGGGCAGCCACACTTCTATCACTTTTTCCAGGCCCAGTCTCTTGATTATCTCTTGGAACCGTCCGCCTTGAGCAGGCCCTGCACAAATAGGCCAGAACTCGTAGCGGAATCCATTTTTGGAAACGGTCATCGTTTTGCCACCGGCCTGAGCGTTCTTTTCCAGCAGCAGAACCTTGAGCCCCATCTTGGACAGCAGGGCTGCGGAAGTAGCGCCCCCAGGCCCTGCCCCTATTACGATAACATCGTACTTCTTCGACATTTTGCACCTCCTCAATCTTACGGCGATTTAAAATACTTGATTTCCAGTATGCTGGCCTTACACTTCTCTTCAAAAACTGCGTGAATCCTCATGCCAACACTTAATCGCACCCATCATGCGTTTTATATCGTGAGGCTATCCTGCGCTGTATCACTTTGGCAGCTTAAACGCTTCCCTTGCTTTCTTAACTGCCCACCGAGTCGTCTCAACCAGGGAATCAGGTTCTTCTTTGCTCTTTTCCTCCCACGGCTTGCCCAACTCCATATCGGTGGCCATGATTTTGTAGCAGTTGTAGGCAGCATCTGCACTGGCGTTCGAGCCTATATCCCAGCATCCACCTGTACAGTAGAGGTTCTGAATCGGAGTTCTGTGATTTGCCAGCTCAGGGGTGGGTCTATTAGGCCCACGCTGGGACATGGTCTGGTCTATACCTGAGAAGTTGCCATGCGGTGCCAGGTTTTTCATGCGCAGGTTATCCCAGGGGCTATTGGTGTCAACGCCGATGATGTTGTCATAGTTTATATTGGTGGCATACTCGCTCCAGACCTTGACAAGGTCCTCGGCAAACTTTGCCTTGAGTTTCAGCCATTCTCTCTCGGGCAGGTCAGAGGCACGAGGCCCCTGCATCTCGCACTGGGCTATGTGCTTCCCCGGCGGTGCATAGGAAGGGTCTGCCAGGCTATGACACCAGATAACCGGGTTATACTCATGAAGAGGTGGAATCATGCCCATATTGGCATAGTAGCACTCTCTGGCGATGTGGTTGACGTCAGCGCTCTCCGCCAGGCCGAGCCACTCAGCCTTGTTTATATCGGGGTTGAACGCAGCAGCCTTGTACTTGGGAGCTTCATTCAGGGCGAAACTATACCACATCAGATTGCCGATGTTACTCGTTGACAGATTGTCAACTCTGCGGGCTATCTTTTCGCCGACTAAATCTCTACCTATCAAATCGAAACATAGCTGAGCAGGGCTCAGTCCTGCGCTCACGACGACCTTCCGGGCACCTATAACAGTGCCATCGGTGAGGCGTATGCCTTTAGCCACGCCGTTTTCTATAATGGCTTTAGCTACCTCGGCATGTGTGAAGAACTTAACGCCGTTCTGCACCAGAATCTGATGGCAAGCATGGGCAATCTGGTGGGTTCCCCCTCTAGCATAACCTATAGTTGCCAGAGTCCCTGACATTCCCAGAGTTTCAGCTCCCTGTGAGACATCGTTAACGTTTCGTGCTCCCGAAACAACAAATCGAGCAACACAGTATTGCAGTTCTTTGCTTTCAAAGAATTCCTGCACAGCTCGTTTAGGGGCAGCAGCCAAGACCAGAGAATCAGGATCGAAGCCCGCATCGAGAACCTTCGGGAATGGGGCTACCATCCTTTCCATATACTCAGGGGCTGTTTTCCATTCGTGTGGAGAGAAAATTTCGTCCATCTGGACTCTCAGCACCTCGTCGCTCATGGTCAACTCAATTACTTTGGGCCATCTCTCGGCATCACTCTGGGAGAACTTGGCAATTTCTTTCGCGGTCCTTTCCCCGGTCGGGTCAGCCTTCAAGCTATAGATAGCGAGGCATTTGCCATTATTCTTGAAAGCTGTACCGTCGCTTACCAGATACTGGTCATACTGACCGCCATAATCCCAGAAATCGGGGAAATCACGATAGAGAGGCGCGTAGTACCAGGGGAGAATTATGTTGGCATGGGTGTTACCGCGAAATCCCGGTGCCGCTGTCTCCTCAGTGGCCAGGCCGCCGCCGATCTCATGTCTTCTCTCGAATATGCCAACGCTCATGCCAGCATACTTGCTCAGGTACATGGCAAGCATCAAGGCTTTGTTTCCCCCTCCGCATACTACTGCGTCGAACGTTAAATCAGCCATTTCAACCTCCTTTTCATTTAGCAATTTTTAAATCTTCAATTACCATCCGGGCTGCCTGCTTCCCAGTCATAAGAGCACCTTCCGTGCTTGCAATAAGGAAAAGATATTCTCCGGCAAGATAGAGACCTTGTACATCGCTCATGTGGTTTTTCAAAAGGTCGTGAATTGCTACAAACTGTCCCGGATATTCCATATTAACAGCGCGTTCCCACCGGAAAAGCTTGGTGATGACAGGCTCATCCGGAAACTTCGGGAAGAACCTCTGCACTTCCTCAATCACCAATTTGCGACGCTCTTCCGGGGAAAGCTTGGCAAGCTTCTCATCTTCCCAGCCACGTGTTGCGCAGATCATGACAGGTTTCTCATTGGCCCTACTACCCCTTGCCACCCAAGAAACTATAGTGTTTGCACTGGCAGGCGTCATCAAGACGAACATATCCACGTTGCCTGGAACAAGTTGCTTCTCCAGGCCAAACTGGTAATAGTAAGTGGAACTGTATTTGCATGTCTCTAAAGGCTTCCTCATTGTCTCCGGCAGATCAGGAATTAACTGTCTTGCGAGCACAGCATCGACTGCACAGATCACGTGATCAGACGCAATAAAACCGTCCTTCG
>JBBIRL010000146.1:0-5156 GCA_037441825.1 Dehalococcoidia bacterium
CCTACCACCGCCGCCGCCACCCCTGCCACCCTCGGTCCTGGGGCGTGCTTCGCTGACATCGATTGTTCGGCCCTGCAACACCTTGCTCTTGAGCCCATTAATCGCAGCCTGTCCCTCAGCCTTCGCTGGCATCTCAACAAACCCGAACCCTCTAGACTGGCCACTATACTTGTCCTTGATGATATTGACCGACTCCACCTTACCGAAAGCCTCGAATTCCTTCCGCAGCTCCTCGTCAGTCACATCACGTGACAGGTTGCCCACATAGATATTCATAAGGGGGCTCCTTTCTCTTAAAATGAGTCTGGGATGAAAGCCCTTTGTAACGGACTGTAAGCAGTGGAGGCCAGGGTCAGCCCCGGCCTCCACTATCTTGTCTTAGCCAGATTACCGCCTGTTGCTTGACCTTACTTTGTCGTAGCAACGGCTGCAATACACTGGTCTGCCTTCACGGGGCTCAAAGGGCACCTGTGTCTCAGTGCCACACTCAGCGCACACTGCAGGGAACATCTGGCGGTTAGCTGATGATCTTCCGCCGCCACTAAAGCCGCCACTGCGCTGCCCTCTTTTTGCTTCACGGCAGGACGGGCACCGCTTGGGCTCGTTGGTGTACCCTTTTTTAGCGAAGAACTCTTGTTCCTCGGCGCTGAAGGTGAAACTCGTGCCGCAATCAGAACATTGCAGCGACTTGTCCACGAAGCTCATGGATGACCTCCTCTCTTATGCTAGTTGGTTAAAGCTCGGTCATCCAAGGCTTGGGGATATCGCTGAAAAATGAGGATCCTTCAGCGTATTGGCAACCTCTACTATTAACCACCGTAGGGCACTATAACAGAAAAAGTCAAGATTTGCAAATGGCAAAAACAAGAGGTTGTTTATTAATCTCTTTTCAATTTGAATTTGTTCGTATCGACTCACCTGTACGGACACTGCGGGTCCGTGCCGAGATAATCTTCATGGCCGCCGGCGCGGGCGTAGGCCAGCGCTATGGCGCGGCAGCCCCTGCATACAGCCCAGTAACGACATGACTCGCAGCCGCCGTGATAGTCCTCCCGCCTGCGCAGAGACCACAGCACAGGCGATTCCACCCAGAGCTCGCGGAAGGACACCGCTTTGATATTCCCCACCGGCAGGTCCATGCGCCGGCAGGGCATGACGGTGCCATCGGCAGTGATAGTTACGCCGAAGATACCGGCAGCACAGCCGCCTATGGGCATTTCCGTCTGAGGGATCTCCCCATCCATACCGGCGATAGCGGCCAGCGGGTCGCGCGAGGTAACCGCAACCTTGCTCTTTTCCTTAAATCCCTGAAGCTCGTCATAGAAATGCGCTACTTCCTCAAGGCTCAATGCTTCGCTGCTGAGTCTCTTGCCCCTGCCTGTAGGCACAAGACGCGAGAAAGCGATAGCGCCTACTCCCAACTCCTCCGCAAGATGGACCAACTCGCCGGTTTCGTTCATGTTAAGCCTGGAGACGGTTAGATTGATATTGGCCTCGACGCCCTGAGCGACCAGATTCCTGATGCCTGCCAGCGTGCGGCTGAAAGACCCTTTGCCTCTCAAGTTCTCATGGGTAGTCTCAAGCCCGTCGAGGCTGATTTGCACATCGCTTACCCCTGCCTCTTTGATGCGCCGCGCCGTGTCGCCATCTATGAGCGTGCCGTTGCTCATCAAGGATGTTGAGAAGCCGCCCTTTCGAACATAATCCAGTATTGCGAAGAGGTCCTGGCGCAAAAACGGCTCGCCGCCGGTAAAATGAAAGCTGGGCGACATCTCCATATCGTATTCTGTCACCCAGCTTTGGAACGCACTGCTTACGTTGTCGATTGCCCCACAGATTTCCCCGTAGCTCATTTCCGACACCGCTCCCGACTGGTAGCAATGCCGACATCTCAAATTACATCTCTCAGTCAGATGCCACTGGACAAAAAAATCGTAGGGCGTGCCTTTCATTACAACTGCCTTATTGCCGAACTGGCAATTTACTTACCCTTTCAGGATTTTCAGGCGAGGCAGCTCTTTCCCAGACTCTTACTCTTCTCCAGGGCCTCTTTCAAGCTCTGGAAGAGTCTGGTCTCCTTCTCCCTCAATTCCTCACTCATCGCCCTCACCTCCTTCCAGGCTAAGATGCCACCAGCTTGTAACCGCATTCTAACATCACATAAGAGATTGTCAAGGTTTGAGGCGCTCTCAGCAGGAAAATGTAAGAGATTTGTAACACCTGGAGGATTCGGCAATCAGCCAGGAACCTGGGTGAAAGAATTCGACTTTTTGGCAGGTAGCGGTGACTTCTTTCCGGGTTAAATTACCCCTTCACGCTGCAGACGGTCTATGGTCTTCCGGTCATATCCCAGAAGCTCGGAATACGCGCCCCGGGCACGAAATGCCAGCCGTCAAAAGGGAGAGGCCGTAGACTTGACAGTCAGGACTGGAGGGGGGTAATCTTACTGGCGAATGCGATGACGCACGAAATGCCTCATCCCCGAATTGAAATTGGGAAATGAAGGAGTACATATTTGTCAGTGTTTAGCTTTAGCGAAGCCCATGATTTCTTACGTCATGAATTGAGAAAGTTCGTACAGAAAGAAATTGTACTTGGTGCAAGAGAAGAGTCCAAGCTAGACCAAACGCCACGAGATTTAATAAGGAAAGTAGGTGACGCAGGATATTTAGGTGTGAATATCCCTGCGAAGTACGGTGGTATGACCGCTGAATGGGTCAACTGGGTATCATGGGGTATTACAATGGAAGAGTTGGCTAAGGCTGATCCTGTGCTTGGCTTGGCCTTTCTTATGCCCATGATTGCCAACCAATTATTGGCAAAATCAACCGACGAGATGAAGCAGCAATGGCTGACACCAATTATTAGAGGGCAGAAACTGACATGTTTCGCCTTAACCGAGCCCGAGTGTGGCTCTGACGCCGCTGCAATCAAAATGCGGGGGGTAAAAGATAGAGACTATTACATCCTCACTGGTGAAAAAACAGCGGTTACCCTGGGAATGTATGCCGACGTGGCGATTGTTTTCGCTAAGACCGACATGTCCAGGGGAATCAGGGGTACGAGTTGCTTCCTCGTACCATTAGACCTGCCTGGGATTACTAAGTCACCATTTTCCGATATGGGGCTTAGGGCAGCAGGGCGCGCTTCGATAACCATGGACAATGTGCGAATTCCGGCTAAGTATCTCCTTGGAGAAGAGGGACGAGGATTCTATATGGCTATGGAGCAGTTTGATTTCATGCGAATAGGACTTGGACTTGCAGCATTAGCTCAAGCCCAAACCGCACTGGAAGAAACAATGGATTATGCTAAACAACGCACTGCTTTTGGGCAACCCATAGCCAAGTTTGAAGCGGTTTCTTTCAAGATTGCTGAGGCAGCTACGCTTATTGAGGCGGGGAGATGCCTATGCTATCATTCTTTCTCTCTTATAGACCAAGGCCTTTCGCACACCAAGGAAGCGGCGATGTGCAAGTGGTGGTGTCCCCGAATAGCGGCAGAAATAGTTCATAATTGTCTGCTTATTTTTGGTCACATAGGATATAGTGAAGAGCATTCGATTTCGCAGAGGTTTAGAGACGTTATTGCTTTTGAAATTGCCGACGGTACAGCAGACATAATGAAGATAATCATTAGCCGAGAACTTATGGGGAGGGAATTCCGGCCCTATTGAACTCCGGACGGGGCCAAGCAATTACTCAGTTGGTTTCGCGGCTCTTAAATGGGAAACACTTGAGGAGGATAAATAATGACTACTGACGAGCATGCCAAAAAGAAACGTTGGACAAAGGTTTCAGGTTTCAATTTTTCAGATATCATCTACGAAAAGAGGCCAGGCGTAGCCAGGGTGACAATAAACCGTCCTAAGGTATTCAATGCCTTCACGACCAATACCCAGCGGGAACTGTTAGAGGCCTTCACCGATGCCGCCGATGACGAAACCATCGGAGTCGTAGTGTTCACTGGTGCCGGAAATAAGGCCTTCTGTACAGGGGGAGATGCTAAGGAGGCGGAGGCTGGCTATCGTAAGGGTATGCTGGAATTGGATCACCGCGTCAAAATGGCTATTCGGGAGATGCCCAAGCCCGTAATAGCCGCGGTCAACGGCTTCGCCATTGGTGGAGGGCATGTATATCAGCAGATATGCGATCTCAGCATCGCATCGGAAAATGCAGTCTTTGGCCAGGTCGGTCCCAAGGTGGGAAGCGCAGACATTGGAATGGGTGCACTTGACCTAATGCTGGTCGTAGGAGAGAAGAAGGCCAAGGAGATATGGTTTATGTGCCGCCGCTACAGTGCCCAGGAAGCGCTGGAGATGGGTCTGGTGAATAAGGTAGTACCGCCAGATAAGCTGGAGGATGAAACGGACAGGTGGTGCGACGATATACTGGAGAAGAGCCCTACCATGATAGCGGCGCTCAAGGCCACCTTCCATATCGCCACGGCCTATATGCATGGCATTGAGAACCTCGGCTTCCAGTACTTGTGGAAGTATTACGGTTTGGAGGAAGCCGAGCACTGGAAGAAGTCCTTTTGGGAGAAGAAGAAGCCGGACTGGCAAAGGTTCCGCAGGAAAGAGCCGTATGCTGGCGTATATGAAGGTGAATAGCTGCTATCCCTCCCTTACCGCTACACCCATGCCGCCAGGGCCGGCATGCGTCCCCAGCGAGGAGCCAACCCTGGTTAAATATAAAGGCACATCCGGGAAAGCGGCCTTCAGGCGATCAGCAAACTCCTTCGCCTCATCATGAGCGGTAGTGTATGCCACCGCTATCTCTTTCACTTTGGAGAAGCCCTTGGCAAATTCGTAGAGCCGCTCCATAGCCTTGGCCTTGGTGCGAGCCACACCCATCAGAGAAAGATCGCCCTCCTTCAAAGTAAGCATAGGCTTTACCCTCAGTGCCGACCCTATGATCCCATAAGCTTTGCCGAGACGTCCGCCCCTGACCACATATTTCAGTGTATCCAGCAGAATTATAAGATGCACCTTGGGAATAGACCGGTGCATCAACTCAGTAACCTTCTCCAAGCTTGCTCCAGCCTTGGCTTCCCGAGCAGCCTCAACGACCAGAAGCCCTAATGCCATCGACAAAGATAGGGAGTCCACAACCTCAATGCGGCATTTCCTGGTGACAAGCTGTTTACCCAGCAGC
>JBBIRL010000147.1:0-5125 GCA_037441825.1 Dehalococcoidia bacterium
CGCCGAGCTTATATCTTTAGCCAGCACAATCTTGCTATCGTATTCCTTACAAAGATTCAGCATCCAATTACCGGGTTTGGAAATAGTATCCTGATAGATGACAAGGTTATCGTCTAGAGCCATGTCCGGGGTCTCCGGCTCCAGAAGGCGCATGGTCTTCAGAAGATAGGCGTCCTTGGGCAATATCGCCAGCTTCCTGCCGGTATCCCTGGCAATCTGCAGGAAGGTAAGCAGGCGGTCCACATCCCTGGGCGAGAAGTCAGCGATAACAAGGCTGCTCGCCTTTGAGATAGCCTTCAGCGCGTTCTCATATACCTCGTGCTCGGCGATGTTCGACTCGCGGAGCACATTGGTGCCCTCCAATATCAGCGCCCTGGGGTGCAAGGCTGATGCTTCTTCAATGAACTTCTGGGTAAGGGAAGAGCGCTTGCCATGAAGACGCAGGTCGCCGCTGTAGACGACCCAGCCCGAGCTGGTCTCGATACCCCAGGCGCAAGCGCCGGGGACGGAGTGGTCAACGGGGAAGCAGCGCAGATTGAAGCTACAACTGCTGTGAGCCGCAAGCTGACACGAGACAAGCTCCTTCTGCTTTGCAGTTTTCTCCCAGAATCCACTCTGCCAGAATTTGATGGCATCAGGGCTCAGTGTCTCCAGATTCCTATCGTAAATGCAGAATTGGCGCTGCTGGCTTGGTACTTTACTCTCTGAGAACCAAGCTACTTGCTTCCAGCCCTTGGGATGGTCAAGGACAGTGGGATTGAAATAACATACTTGTTGCTCAAGTCCCGACTTCCCGGAGTCCTGCATCGCCTTGGCAATGAAGGCAGTAACCGCGGTTGAATATATGGGTATGTTTGCCTTGAGAAAAGATATGTAGCCTGAATGGTCGAGGTGGGCATGTGTGAGCAGCACTCCGTCTACCCTTTTAAGCTCACGGTAAAGGGTATTATCACGGAACCGCTCCCAGAGTCCCCGCGTCACCAGGTCATCTCGATACAACCCTGCCAGCGGAGGCAGCAGTCCCATAGTCAGCGGGTCGAGTAAGCCTGCGCCGCTGCGGGGGTTCAGGTACTCCTCGTAGAACTGCTTGTGCCTTTTATAGGGAAAGCCGAAATCCAGGAACAGCCCGCGGTCCCCCTCCTCCAGAAGCACTTTGTTCCCGCCTATCTCGTTGATGCCGCCGTAAAATGTTAATTTGGTCATTAGTCTTCTCTATTAACACCTATGCCCTTTTTGAAGGACATTTTGTAGGGGCGGGTTTCGAAACCCGCCCCTACATGCTACGACATATGTACTGGCTTTGACAAGTCGTAACGCTTATACTAAGTCCATGGCAACCAGGCCTTTACTCAAAGCCTTGACTGAAGCAGGAATTGGCTCGCGAAGATGGCTCGCTGATGCCATAAAGCAGAGCAGGGTCAAAGTAAACGGGGAGATAGCGGAGGACTTCCGCCAGCCGGTGGATGCGGAAACAGACCACATCTCGATAAACGGTCAGCCCATTGACCTCAAGCCCAGGCAACTGGTTTACCTCGTGCTCAACAAACCCAAAGGTATTATGTCTACTACCAGCGATGAGAGAAGGCGCAGGACAGTCATTGACATACTGCCCGAGAAGTACCGCCATATGAGATTGTATCCCGTGGGGCGGCTGGACAAAGACAGCACAGGGCTTTTGCTGCTGACCAACGATGGTGAGCTCACCAACCGGCTCACACATCCCAGGTTCGAGCGTGATAAGGAGTACCTGGTCTCTATCAGCGGGCATCTAAAGCCAGACGAAAAACAAAAGCTGGAAAAGGGCGTCGGGCTTGAGGATGGTCTCACCCACCCAGCAGTAGTCAAAGAAATAGAAGCTCCGCCCTTCAACTATAGTATAACCATCCACGAAGGCAGAAAACGGCAGGTACGCCGTATGTTCGAAAGCATCGGATATACTGTCCAAGTACTCAAGAGGGTGCGCCTGGGTAACCTCAGCCTGGGCAAACTGAAAGAGGGAGAGATTCGCGAGCTCAGCGCCAAAGAGGCGAAAGCTCTGCTCAAGTGAGACAATTATGAATACTCGCGCTGCACCCAGGCTTCGAATTCGGAGGTAGTGCAGAAGAGGACATAGATCAGCGTCAGATGAAGCTCAAGTGCGTCTTTCCAGTTTTGGTCGCGCACGGCTTGCCCGAACAAAGCCTGGAGGCGAGACACCTCAAAATCTCTCATGGGCAAGACTCTCAGTCTACCCTCTATTTCCTGCCGAATCTTCTCATCACCTGTCTGCATCTTGTCCTCCTTCGATTATATTCGTTAGTCCTGACGAGTTCGCTTCTTTCCCAGCGCCCTTGAGATTCTGTATATCCCGTAGAGCAGTATCAAGGCTGCAAACGTGGTCTCAAAAATAAGCACGACATGGTTAGGCTCGTGATACCAATAGACCCCGCGCCACATCATAGTGAAGATGTAACATGAGAATGTGCCGAACCAGATGAGTAGAAATGCATCAAGAAGTTTCATTACTGACAACCCCGTATTACTCTCATCTTTATCATCTCTAACATTAGTTTAGCTTCCCGGGGTTAAGAAACGGTTCAGCCCCGCCGTGGAAATACAAAGAAATGGTTACAAAGAGGTTACAATCCGGTTAAGAAATAGAAGAAGCGGGCGAAGTCCGCCTAGGCGGACTTCGCCCGCTATGGCAAGTAGTAAAAGCTATCCCGATCAGGATCAGCCCTGTTTTGCCAGAGAATATCCTACGCCGGCTTTAGTGAGAATAAGCTGAGGATGGCTAGGGTCCTCTTCCAATTTCTCCCTCAAGCGGCGGATATGAACCTTGAGGCTGTCAATGGCCCCAGGGTAATCCACACCCCATACCCCCTCCGCGACAGCAGCATGCGTCACCACGTGGCCTGCATTTCTCATCAGTTGATAGATGATTTGGCTCTCGGTAGCTGTGAGGCTTACTTCCTTTTCCCTGTAACGAAGCTGGCGTACTGACGGGTCGAAGTACAACTGCCCGCAAACAAGGGGCTTCGTCTCACCAGCAGGGTTTTGTTTGCGAATCTGCGCCTGTACCCGCGACAGAAGCTCGAGTTGCCTGAAGGGCTTTATCACGTAATCGTCCGCCCCCCATTCCAGCCCCTTGACTATATCGGCCTCCTCTGCTCTTACCGTGAGAATAATGATGGGCACAGAGGAAAACTGACGAACCTGCTTCAACACTTCGAAACCACTGATATCCGGAAGCCCCAGGTCGAGGATGACAATATCTGGAGACTCCTCTTCCACCATTTCTACCCCTCTCACCCCCATGTGAGTAGAGACTACCTGGGTCTCAGGCCAGCGTATCAGGAAGGCGAGAGAAATAGCCTCCACAATATCCCTGTCATCCTCAACAATCAGTAATTTCACGACTTCCCACCTGTTTCAGTCTTTAATGCCTGTACACCAGCGGTTTCCAGAGGCACCGAGAAACCGAAAACTGAACCCTTGCCTGCTTGACTTTGTATCCATATTTGCCCCCCGTGTAGCTCCACCAGTGTCTTGCATAGGGCCAGGCCCAATCCCAGTCCGCTCAGATGCTCCCTATCGCTTTCCAAACGATGGTACGGCTCGAACAGCCGCTGCTGCTCCTCAGCAGTCATCCCCCGACCCGTATCCTGAACCTCCACAATGAGATTAGCGCTATCTTCTCTGGCTCTTAAGATAATCTTCCCTCGCTCAGGGGTGAATTTGGCTGCATTGCTGAGGAGATTGAGCACAACCTGCCGCAATCGGCCTTCATCACCCCGGGCCAGTGGCAGTGAAGGTGGCAATTCCAGAATCAAAGACTGACCATGGCTGGAAGCCACCGGAGACATATCGTCAGCCACCTCTCGAAGCAGTCTCTCCAGGGCTACCGGTTCCAGCTTCAGTTGCAGCATCCCTATCTCACCCCTCGCCAGGTCGAGGAGCTCATCGATCCTGTTATTCAGATTGGAAGCACCCCTGTTGATGTTTTTAGCCAGGCTCAGCAAGGGCTCGCTCCGGAGCTCAGCTACCAACAGCTCGCTCGAAGCCATCACCGGGGTAAGGGGGGTCTTCAACTCATGGGCCAATGCCCTGGTGAACTCGACCCTCCTCTTCATCTCCACTTCCAGCTCTTGCCTCAACTTTCTTTCCTGCTCGTAGAGCTTCTGCAGCTTCTCCTCGGACCTCTGGCGCTCCGTTACATCACGAGCCACCATGACAAATTCAGGCGGCTCCTTTCCCGATATGCGCGAGATAGAATACTCGATATCCGCCACCTCCCCGTTCTTCTTCATCATTTTGGTTGCGCCCCGGAAATGACCCCACCCCTCCGTTAGCTTGTACACCTCTGCCACAAATTTCGAAGCACTGACGCCTTCCCAGCGGAAGCAACTTGCCTCCTTATCCATCAATTCATCTTTCGTATAGCCTAGTATTTCCTCCGCCCTGTCATTACACCATGTTATTCTTCCGCCTTTAGAGATTAGGACTGCATCGGCCAGATTTGCCACCAACGCTGAATATTGCTCCTCCGATTCCTTCAGCGCCTTCTCCGAGCGCTTGCGCTCCGTGATATCCCTGACCGAAATCAGACCTGCCATTTTACCCTGATATTCAGTCCTGGTGCCCACGGCACTTACCCAGATCGCCCTGCCATCTCTGGTCCTTGTCCTGAACTCCTTAATCTGGCGCAGGTCTTTCCCGAATAGGTCCTCTACAATAAGCGTGAGGGCCCGATCCCTATCGTCCGGGTACACATAGTCAAGCGGATTTACGCCAACCACATCTTCGGCGCAATCAAATCCATAGATACTTGCAGCATTTTGATTAGCCAGCACCACCCTCATCGTTCCAGCATCCAGAACAAACATACCATCGAGGGTGCTCTCGAATAACACCCTATAGTTGTGTTCACTCTGCCGCAGCGCATCCTCGGTCCTCTTGCGCTCGGCTTCCGCCGTTTCAAACTCATTTATCCGTTGGCGCAACAGTATCAATTCACCCATGAGTCGCTCCTCTGTCCTATCTGCGTCTTCCATCCTGTGCCTCTTGAAGTGGGCATAATCTCACGTAAAAACTAGAAGCTATATGGGCAAACCGTAGTTTCATCTGCCCCGCTTTGTTCGCTATC
>JBBIRL010000148.1:0-5018 GCA_037441825.1 Dehalococcoidia bacterium
CTTGGTTATCGTGAAGCGGACAGTTTAGCCTGAACTGTCCGCTTCGTCCCATCTAGCATAAATAAGGAAAAGGGATTGAAGGCAAAAAGTGACATCTCCCCTGAGGCAGTAAGCCGAAGATTAACCACGAAGTTTGTGGGCCGGCATTTCCTTTATTATCCCTCGGTCACCACTACTATGGATGTGGCGAGGAAAGCGGCAAAAGAAGGTGCGACTGAAGGAACTGTCGTTGTCGCTGAGGAACAGACCACCGGGAGGGCTCGCCTCGGGCGTACCTGGATCAACCCCCCGGGCGTAGTTGCAGCATCTATTATCCTCCATCCCGAGATGAGCCAGCTTATACGTCTCACCATGGTTGCCGCCCTGGCCACCAGCCGCTGCATCGAGAAAGCCACCGGACTGAAGACGACTATTAAATGGCCTAACGATGTCCTGATTGGAGGCAAAAAAGTAAGCGGTATCTTAACCGAGAGCGCTCTCCGAGGGCAATCCGTCGATTGGGCAGTCATCGGTATAGGGATAAACGTCAATTTCGACCCCAAGGCTTATCCTGAGATCGCTGATATCGCCACCAGCCTCTCAGTCGAGCTGGGCAAAAAGGTCTCCGAGTTGGAAGTCCTGCTGCACTTGCTTAACGAGTTGGAGTTCTTTTACTCGGCATTGCGCAGAGGCGAGCCGGTTCATGAGGAATGGCGTGATAAATTGGAAACGCTGGGCAAGGTGGTACAGGTGAAAACAGGCAGCGATATAGAAAAGGGATATGCCGAGTCAGTGGACGAGGATGGCGCTTTAATACTGCGAAGTCCTGATGGCACCTTAGTCCGCATTGTGGCAGGAGAGGTTACTTTGCGTCCATAAAAAGGGCAATTAGGCGGTTTTCAATCTCAATAGGGGCGTTCAATTGAACGCCCCTGCATAATCCACGGGATGTCGAGTACTAGGTTTCATTCTGTTTTAAGAATTTTGGCAAGTATATCCACAGGCAACGGAAACACTATCGTATTCGTTTTCTCAGTAGCAATTACGGTAAGCGTTTGCAGATAGCGTAATTGCAGTGACATAGGCTGTGTTGCCATCACCCTGGCAGCCTCCGCCAGTTTTTCTGCCGCCTGATGCTCACCTTCAGCGTGGACGATCTTGGCCCTTCTTTCGCGTTCTGCCTCTGCCTGGGCGGCAATAGCCCGCTGCATCGTTTGAGGAAGCTCGACGTCCTTTATCTCGACGATGCTGACTTTGACTCCCCAGGGATCGGTCTGCTCATCGATTATCTTCTGCAACGTCTGGTTGATTTTCTCCCTGTGGGCCAGCAGTTCGTCGAGTTCTGACTGGCCGAGGACGCTGCGCAGGGTTGTCTGTGATATCTGCGAAGTAGCATAGCGATGGTCGAACACCTTGATTACCGAGTCCTCCGGTTTGACCACTCTGAAGTAGACCACGGCATTTACCTTGACTGTCACGTTATCCCTGGTAATAGCCTCCTGCGACGGCACATCCAGAGTCACAACACGCAGGTCTACCTTCACGCTGCGCTCTATGAAAGGGATGAGGAAGAATAAACCAGGCCCGCGAACGCCGGTGTACCTGCCCAGTCGAAAGACAACACCACGTTCGTATTCCTGCGCAATTCTAATCGCTGTCGAAGCTACTATAAGTACCACGAATAGAAAAACAACGATGCCTATGATAGCCCCTGTCATGTCGAACCTCCTTGCTGTTTTTTAGTGACCCTGAGTTTCAGCCCTTCGACCTTTGTTACTACCACCTCCTCACCGGCCTCGATTCTACCCGCTTCCGATGTCGCTGTCCATAGCTCGCCTTCAACATAAATCATCCCTGTTGGATCGAGCACTGTGTGGGCGAGCGCTATCTTACCGACCAGTCCCTCCTTGCCTGTAGCAGGTCGGCGACGCTGAGAGCGAATGATGGCTCCGATAAAGAAGACGAAGACTGCGGTAACTACGATTACGACTGCTGCAACGACCCACCAGTTTATATGAAGCTGGAACAATGCTGGACCTCCACCAAATAAGATTATAGAGCCCATAACCAGTGAAGCTATACCACCTATAGTCAGCATGCCGAAGCTGGTGACGAATGCCTCGAGTATGAACAAGATAAAAGCGAGTATGATGAAAAATACTCCTGCCCAGGAAGCTTCGAGCACAGCCAGGGAATAAAAAGCGATGATGAGTGAAATTGCTCCCACCACGCCTGGCAAAATTGCGCCAGGGTGGATGAATTCAAGGATAATCCCGATAGTGGCCAGGCTGAGCAGTATATAGGCGATATTCGGGTTGCTGATTGCCTGGAGGAACTTCTCGAAAGCGCTCATATTCACATCGTTCTTAGAATAGCCCACGGTATTGATAGTTACTTCCTGGCCAGCTACGTTAACTTTCCTGCCGTTGAGCTGAGCGATCAGCGAATCGATGTTCTCCGCTCCTATATCGACAAGAGGTGGCTGAAGGTAAGGGGTACTGAGTCCCAGCAGCGTTTGGTCTTGCTCGGGGATAGGCACAAGACCCAGCGCCTCCTGGTCGGTGAAGGAGAGAGCTTCCACCACTGTGGCTTCTGCTGCTGCTTGATTGCGGCCGCGCAAATCAGCTAGACTTCTAATTCTGGCAGCCGTATCTTCGGTTAACTTCTTCTGCAAAGTCGCCGGGAGCTCTCCCTCTGTGGATATCGGGCTGGCTGCACCTATGCGGCTGCCTGGAGCCATGGCCGCCACATGCGCAGCCAGAGTGATAAAAGTGCCTGCCGAGCCTGCCCAGCGGTTGACATAAACTACCACCGGAACTTTGGCGTCCAGGATTCTATTGACTATGTCCTCTGTTGTGGAAAGCAGGCCGCCCGGGGTGCTCAGTTCGATGATTACGGCTGACGCCTGGTGCTCCTCTGCATGACTTATCCCCCGGTTGATGTAGCTGGCAACTGCGGGGACGATATCCCCATCTACATGAAGTACATCAACCTCCGGGGAAGGTGATGCTGATACGGAGCCGGCTATGGCTAAAGCCGCCGCCAGCACACAGAGCAAGAGCAGAAATATGCGCGTTGCTTTTAGCATAGCTTGTGTCTAACCTCACACGCTTATGCTCGTTAAACAAGGGGAAACTGGACTTAGCATTATAACTGACCGCCGCCTTTTTGCAACCTCTAGTTGGCTTATGATAAACTGAATCTGTGGACATTGTACCACAATTCGCAAGAGTGCACATGACAGGAATCTGCCATGCTGATTAAAAATAGCGCCGGGAAGGATGAAAATAGTGCCTCAATGATAAAGGTTCCCGTTCGTGGTGAGCTTGTCGAACCATGAACGGGACATTACTGTTCACCCTTCGACAGGCTCAGGGCGAACGGGGAACAGCCTATTTTCAAAGCAATGATTAAAGCGGTTTTCTTCGATTTTTATAATACGCTCATCTCCTTCGACCCTCCCCGAGAAGAGCTTCAGGTCGTTGCCTGCCGTGAGTTCGGCATAGAGGTCAGTCCTAAAGCCCTACCGCGAGGCTACTGGCTCGCCGATGACTTCATGAGCCGGGAGAACGCTCGCTCCCCGATTCATAAACGTTCTCAACCGGAAGAGCAGGCCTTCTGGTCTGATTACGAGGCCATAATCCTGAAGACAGCAGGTGCCGAGGTCACTAAAGAGTTAGCCCTGCAAATATTCACCAGGGCGCGCCGGCTTGACCGCAGGCTTATCCTGTTCGATGATGTGCTCCCCATATTGGGCGTCCTCAAAGGCCGGGGCATGGTGCTGGGCCTGGTCTCTAATTTAAGCAGAGGTCTGGATGGCGATTGTAACGAGCTTGGCCTTACCTCTTACGTAGATTTTGCCTTAACCTCGTTTGAGATAGGAGCGGAAAAGCCCCATCCTCCCATATTTCTCACTGCTCTGGAGCGCGCCCGGGTGGGGGCCTCCGAAGCTATCCATGTAGGCGACCAGTATCATTCGGACATAGTTGGGGCTAAAGGCGTAGGCATCAATCCTTTACTTCTCGACCGGGATGGCTTTTGGGAGAGTATCAATGATTGTCCGAAAATTCGGAGCCTGAGTGAAATTGTGAACTACCTCTAGTGTTGCGTGTCTAACGCTTCATTAGCTCGTCAATAACCATACCGATGGAAGTCGGTATCCAGACGGTAGTTGTCCTGGATTCCGGCGGAAGCCGGAATCACACATGAGTATTTGCAATACGCTCCACGAAGGATGAAAATGCCGTTCGTGGTGAGCCTGTCGAACCATGAACGGCCCTTCGACAAGCTCAGGGCGAACGGTAAAAAGGGCTATTTTCAAAGCAATCGCCTATCGTAATTCCCCCCTTTTTTAAAGGGGGTAAGGGGGATTAGGTGCCTAAATCCTTCCTCGGTGTAGGCAGTTAGGAAACCTGTCCTACTGCTTATTTTCAAAGCAATGGCAGTAGTGGTGTAATGCTATTTGGGAAGCACCACGTTAGACTGCGCCATCTTGCTCAGTAGCTGCTCCAATACCCCTTTCCACTCTTCGCCGGCTCGTCCCATACCCAAACGGAGCTGGTTCGTGCCTATTTTCAATTTGCTGCCGAAGTAACGCTGCAGCGACGGCCGGTCAAATTTGGCGGCTGCACTCAGTGACAGCACTACCTGTCCATCCTCGGAGGAGATAGACTCAATACCGGCCATGCTGCCCAGCAATTTCATCCTGACCATGTAGAGCAGGTCTTTGACCTCCGGAGGAAGATGCCCGAACCTGTCTTCTAGTTCGTTCTCAAGCTCATCAAGCTCGCCTGGTAAGCTTACTTTGGCAAATCGGAGATACAGGGAAAGGCGTGTGCTCAAGTCGGGCACGTACTCCTCCGGAATAAGTGCAGTCAACGGAAGGTCGACGGTGGTAGCAGAAGGCTGGGGGGCGGTTTTAGGCTTGATTCCTTCTTTAAGCTCCTGCACGGCTTCCGCCAGCATCTGGTTGTAGAGTTCGAATCCAACAGCGCCGATATGTCCGCTCTGCTCCGGCCCCAGCAGGTTGCCTGCGCCGC
>JBBIRL010000149.1:0-5011 GCA_037441825.1 Dehalococcoidia bacterium
TACCAGGGTGTCAAACCCTCTTTAAAAAGTGTTACCTATGTTTGAAAACAGTACAACGTTGCACTCTCCCAAGTATGCCTTAAAGTCTTAGCTTTACTTGACTTTGTGTACCTGTTTATTATATCCTTTCCTAAATCTTATTTATCAGGACGAGTTATGGAACGTTCCCAACATAAGACCCTGAGACAAACCTATGGTTTCGACGATGTTGCCCTTGTCCCCGGAGACATCACCATCAACCCCGATCAGACGGATATAAGCTTCGCCATAGACAAGCTTAATCTCTCCATACCTATCCTGGCATCGGCAATGGACGGTGTAGTTGACGTTCGCTTCGCCATCGCGATGGGCAAACTCGGCGGGCTCGCTGTTCTTAATATGGAGGGGGTGCAGGCACGCTACGATGACCCCGACAGCGTTTTAGACAAGATCGCCAACGCCCCGCAGCAGGAAGTCACAGCAATTCTGCAAAAGATTTATGCGGAGCCGATTAAAGAGAACCTTGTAGGCGACCGAATAAGAGCTATCAAAAAGACAGGCGCTGTTTGTGCTGTTTCGCTCACGCCAGCCAACACCAAAAGGCTCTCGCCACTCGCAGTTGAGGCGGGAATCGATGTTCTGGTGATACAATCAACTGTAACCACAGCACGGCATGTTTCAAAGAGCTACAGAGGCCTTATCTTCTCAGAACTGGTTAAGCAGTTACCTGTACCCGTGATTGTGGGCAACTGTGTGAGTTACAGCGCCAGCCGCAAACTGATGGAAACAGGAATTAACGGGCTGCTTGTAGGCGTGGGGCCGGGTGCAGCTTGCACTACCAGGGAGGTGCTGGGTGTCGGAGTCCCCCAGGCCACCGCAATTATGGATTGCGCCGCTGCCCGAGACGATTATTTCAAAGTCAGTGGGCGGCGTGTCCCCATAATAGCCGATGGTGGTATGCGCAATGGGGGTGATATCTGCAAAGCCTTCGCCTGTGGCGCAGACGCTGTTATGCTGGGCTCGATCTTTGCTCAGACAAAAGAAGCCCCCGGGAAAGGCAGTCACTGGGGGATGGCAACCCCACACGAAGCTTTGCCCAGAGGAACGCGGGTAAAGGTCGGGGTAAAAGGCACTCTGGAGCAGACCCTCTTCGGGCCGACATCGCTCACCGATGGCACTCAGAACCTGATTGGGGCGCTCCGCACTGCGATGGGCGTCTGCGGGGCACGAAATATCAAGGAAATGCATCAAACCGAGGTGATAATCGCTCCATCGATAAAGACAGAGGGCAAATTTTTCCAGATGATGCAGGGCCTTGCGAAGTGCTAATTGGACTTTATGCCAGTGTTTCAAATTCGTCTGCTGGTTACGACTTGACTAGCCACAGTGAGCGTGGTAAATTATTAGGCGTGTTTGCCAGGTTATGAGGCATGCAATGGGGTGGGTTATAAGCCTATCCCTTTATTTTGCCTGAAATTATGTTAAAGGAGGTCTGTTATGTTACCTGGGATTTTCTGGGTAGTCGTGATCGGCATCGCGATCGGGGTTGTGTTTTCCCTGGGCCTGATCAGGCAAATCCTGCGCAGCGATGCGGGATCAGCGCCGATGCAAGATGTCAACGCCAGAATAACGGAAGGTGCCTGGGCTTTTATCAGGCGCCAGTATTCCACCATCGCTGTAGTAGCTCTCTTAGTGGCTGTGATAATCGGCGTCGTACTTGGAAAGCTGAGCAGCAAAGAGGAATTGGATACGCTTGGCGTAACAGCTCTTGGTCTCGGTTGGAGGACGGCTGTCGGTTTCCTTGTTGGCGCCTTTTGCTCCTGTCTCTCGGGCATCGTGGGCATGTGGATTGCGGTCAAGTCGAACGTTCGCTGTGCCGCTGCCTCACACTCGGGTCTAGATAAGGCAATCAAAGTCGCTCTGCGCGGCGGAGCGGTCTCAGGGTTCTTGATTGTTACCTTGAGCCTGCTAGGCGTAACAGCAATGTATTTTGCTTTCGGTGGGTACAACAATCCTAATATTGCGCCTCACCTCATTGTCGCCTTCGGCTTCGGTGCCAGTATGGTTGCCCTTTTTGCCCAGCTTGGTGGCGGTATATTCACCAAAGCTGCCGATATGGGTGCTGACCTTGCTGGAAAAGTCGAGGCCGGGATTCCAGAGGATGATCCCCGCAATGCAGCAGTAATCGCTGACCTGGTTGGGGATAATGTCGGTGACTGCGCTGGCCGCGGCGCAGACCTGTTCGAGTCCACTGCAGCGGAGAATATCGGGGCCATGATAATCGGTGTAGCCTTGTATGTTGCTTCCATAAAAGCCGGTGTTTCAGCTACACTGGCTGTGGGCTGGGTCCTGTTCCCGCTGATCATTCGTGCTTTCGGTATCATGGCCAGCTTAGTAGGCATCATGGCGGTCAGCAGCCGCAAGGGAGAAAACCCTATGACTTCCCTGAACCGCGGCTTTTTTGTAGCCCTGGCGCTGTGTATAGCGGCGATGATTGGCGTTTCGGCCGTCATGTTCAGACCCATGGCTAGCGGATGGCTATGGCTTCTGGGGGCTGGCATCATCGGCATAGTAGCCAGCGTGATTGTAGTATACGTAACTCAGTACTACACCGAAGCCAGGTATAGCCCGACCAAGAGGATTGCAGAGGCTTCCCGCACCGGCCCGGCAACCGTAATAGTGGAAGGCATGTCGGTGGGCTTCGAGACTGTTCTGCCTACTGCGCTCATCATCTGTGTAGCTCTGGGAGCTACATACTGGTTCGGTACCAAGGCGGGGCTACCAGGGCTTGAATGGTGGGTAGCAGGTGCCTACGGAACAGCAATCGCCACTATGGGCATGCTGATGACCTGTCCCTTTATCCTGGCCGAGGATACCTTTGGCCCTATAACCGATAATGCAAATGGAATCAACGAGTTCACAAACGCTGGCTCTGAGATCAGAAGGGTTACGGACCACCTCGATGCTACCGGCAATACCACCAAGGCATTGACCAAGGGATATGCCATGATTTCGGCTGGCCTTGCCGGATTCCTTCTGTTCCAGGCCTACTTCGACAGGGTACAACTATTCCAGAACATAAAGGGAGCAGTCTTCGACGTAAATATAGTAATTCCTGAAGTCCTTATCGGCGCTATCATAGCCATGATGATGGTCTTCCTGTTCAGCTCCTGGGGACTCAGATCGGTTGGTGGAGCAGCAAGCAAGATTATCGACGAGGTGCGCCGCCAGATTAAAGCCGATCCCGGGATTATGCAGGGTACTTCAAAACCTGACTACGGCAAAGCAGTAGATATTACCACCAGAGCCGCCCTCAGGGGAATGATTGCCCCCGCCTTGCTTCCTGTACTGCTCCCCATAGTCATAGGGGTCGTTTTCAGATACTTGCACTTACACGTTGGCGGTTCCGACGCTGCTATGGCGGTAGGAGCCTTTCTCATCACCGGAACCTTTGCTTCTATCCTGATGGCTTCGTTCATGAACAACGGCGGCGGTGCCTGGGATAATGCCAAGAAATACATTGAGGATGGGCAGCTTAAAGATGAAGCCGGGAATGTTCTAGGCAAACGCTCGCTGCCACATGCTGCCGGGGTCGTCGGCGATACCGTGGGAGACCCACTTAAGGATACTGTAGGGCCTTCCCTGCACATCGTAGCTAAACTTATAGCTACGGTGACGCTGGTGATGTGTCCTTTGTGGATACGCTAAGACAGTAAGAAATAGGGATTCGAGATTGCAACAGCCTGCTGAACATCTGGGGTTCGGCAGGCTGTTTGTCTTGTTTGAACTAATCAGTTGCCTTGTGGGTGTTCAGCGTAAGAAGGGGTTCCCTTTTCTTTCAGCGCCGATAGTGGTCTGGGAGCCATGTCCGGGGTAAACGATAGTCGAATCGGGCAACACCATAAGCTTGGCCATTATACTTTCCATGAGCTTGCCATAGTCACCGCCCTCAAGGTCGGTTCTGCCTATGCCAAAGTTGAACAAAGTATCTCCGGAAAAGACAACCCCATCGCTCAAAAGCGAGATTCCTCCTGGCGTATGGCCCGGGGTATAAAGTACCTTGAACTTCAGGTCACCAATCTCGATTATATCGCCATCTTCGAGCAATCTGTCCGGCTTGGGCGGAGCCCTTAGCGATGACCCCAACATCAATCCCATCATCCTGCCAAACACCGCAGGCTTAGCTTCCCTGGCATCTGCTTCATGCACGGCATACTTTGCTCCGGTTGCGTCCTTAACGCTGCGCAGTGCCCCGACGTGGTCGATATGATTATGTGTAGCCACAATCAATACTATAGACAGACCGAGACCGCGTACCGTGTTAAGAATATTCGGGGCATCGGCCCCGGGGTCGATAATCAGTCCTTCTTTGGTCGTTTCGGAACCTATGATAAAACAGTTTGACGCAAATGGGCCTACTACAAGCGTCTTCACAATCATTTATCCCTCCGATATCCGAACGCACTCGAAGTCCCTCTATATCCCTATCTGGAAAACTCTTTCATTCTTGACTATTTACGCTGCACTGTCAAGTCTTTACACTGGAAAGGAAAACTGCTACCTTATATGGCAAAGTATGCAATAGGTTATCAGGAGAAACGATAGTGATAGAACAGGTTCCCGGCAAAGTAGACATGGACAAATTGGTCTCCCTGTGCAAAAGGAGGGGCTTTATCTTCCCTTCCAGCGAGATATACGGCGGGCTAGGCGCTTGCTATGACTATGGGCCTTTGGGGGTAGAACTCAAGAATAATGTCAAAAAGGCCTGGTGGAAGGCAGTCGTCCAGGGACGCGATGACATGGTTGGCCTGGATGCCTCTATACTGATGCACCCGCAGACCTGGGTCGCCAGCGGACACGTGGAGGGTTTCGCCGACCCTCTGGTAGACTGCAAACAATGTCATCAACGCTGGCGCGCCGACCACATTAAAGACGGGAAATGCCCGGCCTGCGGCGGTGAGCTTACAGAGTCCCGCATGTTCAACCTCATGTTTAAGACCTACGTCGGCCCGCTCGAGAGCGAAGACAACGT
>JBBIRL010000150.1:0-3168 GCA_037441825.1 Dehalococcoidia bacterium
TGCAAGTGTCGCTTCCATCACCAGGGCAGTCTGTTCAGAATGACATAAAAGTAGGGGCGCACAGCTGTGCCCCTACTGCAGCAATTTAAGATGAACTTTATATTACGGTGTTGTTATAATCCGTTTGATACCCCAAATCAATTGCAGAATCGGCGTTGCATACAGGGCAACGAAACTCGCCTTTTTCATCACTGAGATGGATTCTGTAATTTGATGAGCACCTCCAGCACCTCACAGGAATCCCAAACGAAGGCTTGGACTTATTTTGCAGGAACAAAAATGCTCCGCCGACGGCTAAGCCCACCAAGGCACCTTTGCCTCTATCCTTCTCATTTAACAAAGCACCAGACGCCGCTGTCGCAGAAAGCACTGGAAGCACAGATTGTTTCTTACTCCCCCCAAATCCCCAGTTTCGCTGCTTGGGCTTCTTTTTCGAGGTGCTCAAGTTGCCACTGGTATCTGGTATCCGGCGGGTAGGCCACCGCCCGTGCGTAGCCCAGGCGTACCAGTTCGCCGTTGACGAAAACGCCATCCACGTAGACATAGCGCAGCAGCCTGCCGTACCGGTCTGTCTCGCTCACATCCTTCTCCAGCGTCACCAGCTTACCTTCGACCAGCTCGATGTTCTTAGCCTTTGCCTCCGGGCCGTAGAATTCCACTTTCGGGTAGGTCTCAGGGGTATCCATGCCGATGTACCTGACGTGAGCGCCCCCTGCGATCTCGATGGTATCCCCATCGATAACGCGGATAACCTTCACCTGGCTTTCGGTGGCAACAGGGACACAGCTCAGGAGGAAAATAGCAGCAATCAGCAGTAGTGTCAGAAATCGCTTCATAACTTTGCTTCCCCCAAAATAGACTTTTACCGTTCGCCCTGAGCCTGTCGAAGGGTGAACGGGCCGTTCATGGTTCGACAAGCTCACCACGAACGGGACTATCTATTGCTATGCGAGATAATATCTTCGTTCCTTGCGGTGACCATGTGAATGGTCCGTGAATTCCTGGATAAAATCGAGGTCAAGCTAGAGGGAGGAAATCGAGGATGTTGAGCCGGAGCTGCTCTCTGCCGTTCCAATGATCTGTTTCCAGATTATAGACGATGTCGAGATAGGTAGAGAGCTCCCGATCCCCGAGGTCGAAGGCGATAGCGTCCCAAACGACCTGGCCGTCACGCAGCTTGAGCTTGAGATGCTTACCACCGCCACCAACGATGCGCGAGTCCACCACCTTCACCTTCTCGCTCAGAAATACCGGGGCCTGATTGCCCTGACCGAAGGGGGCTAGCTTGCTTACAACCTTGTAGGTCTCCCTGCCCAGAGAAGATAGCGGCAGCACTGCGTCGATGGTCAAGGCAGGGCGAAGGTCCACTTCAGCCAGCTCCCGTGCTGCTATCTCCAGAAGCTGCCGCTGAAGCCGGTCCAGGTTGGCTCTGGGGGTAACGAAGCCCGCTGCCTGGGAATGCCCGCCGAATCGAGTGAGTAAATCCTGACACTCAGTCAAGGCAGTAACAATATCGAATCCGGGGATACTGCGAGCGCTCCCCTTGACTGACTCTCCGTCCAGCTTCATGATTATCACCGGCCGATAGAACTCATCCACCAGTTTACCGGCGACCACCCCCAGCACACCATGGGGGTAATCGTGACCTCCAACCATCAGCAGCGGCTGGTCTGTGCCCTCTGAGGCCAGCTTCGCCCTTGCCTTGGCTAATACCTCTGCGGTCAGCCTCTGCCGCTCGGCGTTCCTGGTTTCCAACTGAGCTGCAAGCTCGCGAGCCTGCGCGGGCGAAGATGTGGTAAGAAGTTCATAGCTGGTGACAGCGTGGTCCATTCTGCCGCTGGCATTAAGACGGGGCCCCAGCGAATAGGAGATGCTATCAGAATCGATTCCCCCCATTTCCAGCCCCGCGCTGAGCACCAGCTCCCGGACGCCGGGCCTCGGACTCCGGTTCAGCCCTTCGATGCCCTGTCTCACCAGATACCTGTTCTCTCCGAGCAAGGGCACCATGTCCACAACCGTGCCCAGAGCCACCAGGTCCAGGAATTTCTCCCACTCGCCATCCCTGTGCGTTGCCTGGTACAGCGCCTGAAGGAGTTTGAGGGCAACTCCCACGCCCGCCAGATCGTAAAAAGGATAGGTAGAGCCAGAAAGTTTGGGGTCGATTGCCGCCAGGGCAGGCGGGATACGGGCAAGAGGCACATGGTGATCGGTTATGATGATGTCTAGCTCCAGCTTGTGCCCATCCTCCACCTCCGAGACGCCCGTAATGCCGCAGTCAACTGTAATAACCAGGCTGACACCCTGCTTCTTCAGGTTTTTCAGAGCCGCCAGGTTCAGCCCGTGGCCTTCGTCAAAGCGATGGGGTATATAGGAAATAACCCTGCCGCCGAGCTCTGTGATGCCCTGTGCCAGAAGGACGGCAGCAGTGATACCGTCAGCATCGAAGTCGCCGTAGACGGCAATGAGTTCATCTCCGAGCAAGGCGCGGAGAACCCTGGTCACCGCCTTATCCATCTCTTGAAGCAGGAAGGGGTCGTTGGCCAGCCTCTCGTCGGCGGCGAGAAAGGCGTCGAATTGAGCAGGGTCTGTGATGCCGCGATTATGGAGCAGTTGAATGAGTAATGGACTGATATCCGGCTGCTCGGTTGAGCCTCCTTCGCCGCGAGCCTGTGATAGGGTCTTATGTCGAAGCCGCTGCGCCAGCGAGTCCGCAGAAATAGGGGGGCTGATTTGCCACCTTTGCTGAGTCAACCTTTAACTCTCCGCTGTCTAGGGCCGTAACACCTCAGTGTACAGTCCTTTGGGGCTCAAGTCAACCGAAATATCTGTTTTCTTTCTGTTTTCTTCGAGGAATGACACAGAGACGGAGGGCACATAATCCCCCTGTATATCCTCTAACTGAACAAGTCGGGGAGAGTTTAGAAAAGAGGAGTTTTATTCCTCTCCCTCGACGGGAGAGATAAGGTGATGGTGAAGCTATATCCCCCTCTCTCTAACTCTCTCCCTCCAGGGGGCGAGAGGATTTTCATGTAGGCGTTTCTCTGAGAGACAAACGGTTGGGGCGTTCCATGGAACGCCCCAACACTTATTGGATGCAGAATGCTGTGCTGTGACCTACGGTCGTTTAGCGCTGTCTGCCTCCCCATTGAAGGCATGCTTCGGCGTTAT
>JBBIRL010000150.1:3268-4984 GCA_037441825.1 Dehalococcoidia bacterium
CCTACGGTCGTTTAGCGCTGTCTGCCTCCCCATTGAAGGCATGCTTCGGCGTTATTGCCGAGGCTATCGAGGTGAGTGCAAAAATCTTAATCAGGTCACCGGCTATAAATGGGAAGAAGCCCAGCGTCAGAACATGATAGAAACTCGCGCTTCCTCCTCCAACCAGGTTCAGCCACAGGTGCAGTTGCAGCAATCCCGGAACGTAGATTAGAACGAAGTTGGCGAAAAGCAATATGCCGAGCATGGGAAGGAAAGACCTTGCCCGGATGTATTTATCAATGAAATGCCCCACGAACAGGGCAGCCAGAAAGAAACCGAGTATATAGCCTCCGGTAGGCCCGGCGAGGTGGCTCACGCCGCCTGACCACCCTGTGAACCAGGGCAGCCCGGCAGCCCCAAGCCCTGCATAGGAGGCTACGCTGATGCCTCCCCACCACCGGCCCAGAAGCACACCGGCCAGTAGCACGGCAAATGTCTGCATAGTGATCGGCACTGGTGTCCAGGGGAGCGGAAACCTTATCTGAGCTGCGAGGCCGATGACACAGGCCATGCCCAGCGCCAGCAGAATCTTGTTGGCGAGGCTTAATTCAGTACGCCACCGGTAAGCATTGTATGTTGCCATTCTCCATCTATCTAAAGCTTTTGCTTCCATTCCTTTGTCCCTTTCTTAATTATGATCACTTGCTAACAGTTCAATTATCGCGCCCAATCAAAGATACGTCGCCGCTGATGATTCTCTTCACATCTCCGTTCTCCTTTCGTACCAGCAGGAAGCCCTCTCCATCTATGTCTAGGGCTTTGCCCTTCATTTCTTCCTCAGCATCGCTGACCTTGACCCAGGAGCCAACGGTACTGTCCAGTGCTTTCCACTCCTCCCTCAGAGTGACAAACCCGGATGCCAGGAACGTACGGTAGAGCGCATCGAACTCGGCTAGAAGGCTCTGGACAAGTCTCACCCGAGAGATATACTCCCCGCATCCCTCAGCTAAAGAGGTGGCAATCCCTCTCGCCGGCTCCGGTAACAGCGAACATTCGGTATTCACATTCACCCCGATGCCGAGGACAATATGGTCTACCCTATCCATATCACAGCTCATTTCGGCGAGAATGCCCGCGACCTTCTTGCCGCCAACTGTGATGTCGTTGGGCCACTTTATCCTCGGCTCGAGGGGAGTCACTTTTCTTATAGCCTTGCACACAGCCACTCCGGCGATGAGGGGAATCTGGATAATCTGAGTGGGTCTGAGATTTGGCCTCAATATGGCAGAGAAGTACACGCCTTCGCGAGGCGGTGAAGCCCAGAGCCTGCCCTTCCTGCCCCTGCCTTTAGTCTGTCTCTCGGAGATGACTACAACGCCCTCCTCCGCGCCCTTTCGGGCAGCCTCTCCTGCCTCGTCCTGAGTCGAGGTAACCTCCTCACGATACAAAATACGCCTGCCCATGATACTGGTATTGAGGCCGAGGGCGATCTCTGCAGGGATAACGAGGTCAGGGCTTTTGATGAAGGAATACCCGGTGCGGGGGGAAGAATCTATTTCGTATCCTATCCGGCGCAACTCGTTGACATGCTTCCAGACCGCCGTCCGGGAGATGTGGAACCTCTGGCCGAGCTGTTCTCCGGAGACATGACCTTCTTCTTGAAGGGCTCCGAGAATGGAATCTCTCATCAAGCCCGTATTCTAACGGAAGGCCTAATCAATGTCAACCATTTTGGAC
>JBBIRL010000151.1:0-4975 GCA_037441825.1 Dehalococcoidia bacterium
ATCCAGAAGGACTATAGAGGGCGCATTAGCCTCGATTTCAGCAATTGCGTTATTGCCAACATCGCCCGGCTCACATTCAAGTATCTCTTTAGTCTCAAGCTCCGTGTCTGAAGATAAGACTTGACGAACCATGGCTCGGAACGAAGGCTGGCTGCCAACTAGCATTATTGTTGTTCTAGGCATAGCTTTCTCTCCAGTGTCATATGAGTACGCAAGTTGGGTTTGTCTGAGGTATGTTCCCTCAAGCTACTGTGCCCTCACTATAGACTCTGTAGCACAGCCTGTACATCACCTAATAGTGCCAGTTTTTAAGATGCAAGGTAGTGTGACTTTAGTACTAAAGAACCTTTTTGGGGGGCATTTTAGTGAAGTCGTATGGGGTTTTGTGCGGTCAAGAGTACTGTGGTGACTATTATCGTGGTCTGGTTGATTTAAGTGTCGTTTCGCGATGTCGTAAGTACTGCTGAAACTGTTACCTTTGTAGGATTGAACATCCTCTCGTTAGTCGGATAATGATTATAGAATTCAATGTGCTAACTCCGTGAAGGGGCTTATTGTGGAATGAATTTATATTCTGTGATCCTGCTACTAACTATCATTGTCTACTCCACTATGTTGGTGGGTGTACTGCGCGATACCCGTACAAAGGTGCGCCGACTTTTCTGCGTTTACGTTGTTATCGCAATGTGCTGGAGCCTCAGCACCCTTATACTCCTCATTGATTTAGTAGGGCCAACTCGCCTATGGGCTAGCCTAGTAGCGGTGAGCGGCATATCTTCGGTTATAGCCTACTATCATTTTATCAGCGCTTCTGTAGATAGAAAAAATGACATCGCAGTAAAGCTCGGATATGCGGCTGTGGCGTTCATCATGGTTCCGCTGGCAGTTTTAGGCTACTTGCCGGAGAGCGTCTCTGTAGCCAATGGGATGGCAGATATCAGCTATGGGAAATTCTTATATCTAATGACGGCTGTGGGTGCAGTCTTTTTCGTTTTATCGGTATTTGCTCTGGTGCACAGGTACAGGGCCTTAACCGATCCTCTAAGTCGAAATAGAATCGCTTACTTATTGGGCGGTTTTGGCCTCTTACTGGTCTTTGGCGTCAGGACTAGCATACCACCACTACCCAAATATCCTTTTGAGCAAATTGGACATCTAGGCAATGCCCTGGTGATTAGCTATGCCATCATGAAGTACAAGTTGCTCGATATGAAACTGCTGATAAGAAAAGGGATTGTATTTTCACTGATAAGCATTTTTATTACTGCTTCATTCTTGCTCGTGCTCTATGGCGTCCACTACTTTCTCCAGGGATGGAACACCACTGCCAACCTGGCGGCTATCTTCGCAATGGCGCTTTTCATAGCCTGGTTATTCAATCCACTGAGGATGGCTGTTCAGAGAGTTGTGGACAGGATGTTTTACGGTGAAAGCTATGACTACAGGCGGATGGTGCTCACTTTCGCTCAAAGGATGAGCAGCGTTCTCGACCTTGGTGAGTTGGCAGAGGCGATGCTGCGACCGCTAACGAAAGCCGTGGGAGCCAGTCAGGCAAGCCTTTTGCTCTCCAGCGATGGGGATTTCTTCTCCCAGTACGCCGAGCGGCTGGTGGAGGGCGAGCCGATCACTTCGATAAAGCTGGGCAAGGAGAGCCCGATAATCAACTGGCTTGCCAGAGAAGATAAGCCTCTGTCTCGAGAGCTTATAGATTCGGCTCCGGAATTCAAGGGAGTGGAAGAAGTGGAAAGCAAGAGCCTCGATGTCCTGGGAATAGAGTTGCTCTGCCCGATAAAGAGCAAAGGCAACCTGATAGGTATTCTGGCATTGAGCAAAAAGCATTCCGGAGGGTCTTACTCTACGGACGACGTGGACCTGCTTGTGACTGTAGCCAGTGAGGCAGGAGTAGTGATGGAAAACGCCCAGCTTTATGCTAAAGCCAAGGAGAGAGCTCACACTGATGAGTTGACCGGCTTATTTAACCATCGTTATTTCCATGAGCGCCTTGATGAGGAGATCTCCAGATGCTCTCGCTTCGGTGATATATTCTCCCTGCTCTTTTTGGATATGGACCTCTTCAAGGCGTACAACGATATCTATGGTCATTTAGCAGGCGATGATATGCTCAAGCAGATAGGGCAATACATCAGGAGTTCGATAAGAGGCATAGACATGGCTTTCCGCTACGGTGGAGATGAATTTACTGTTATTTTGCCTCAAGCGTCTCTTGACGACGCCTGCAAAGTTGCTGAGAGGATACGAAAGAGGATAGAAGTTGAGATGGATTCGAAAGGCGCTCCGTTGACTTGCAGCCTTGGCATAGCTTCCTGGCCCACTGATGGAGTTATGAGAGAAGAGATAATCCAGGCGGCAGATGCGTCTCTATACTATGCGAAGCAGATGGGAAGGAATCGAGTATGCCTGGCTTCGGAGATAATGACTTCCGAGGTATTATCAATGGGGGCGAAGCCAGATAGAGAACCTGGAATCCTGAGTACAATCTATGCCCTGGCCGCTACAGTTGATGCTAAGGACCATTATACCTATGGCCATTCGAAGAAAGTGAGCAAGTATGCTACCGACATAGCTGAGGCTCTGGGCTACTCTCAAGAGAGGATAGCCACACTACGTGCCGCTGCGTTGTTACACGACATAGGCAAGATCGGCGTATCTGACAGAGTGCTTATGAAGTCCGGGCCGTTGAATGATGAGGACTGGGAGCCGATACGAGCTCACCCCAAGCTAGGGGTAGCTATACTTAAGCATGTTGAGAGTTTGAGTGGTTGTCTGGCGGCGATTCAGTATCATCACGAACGCTATGATGGCAGTGGCTACCCTGCGGGTTTAAAAGGGGAGAATATCCCCCTCGATGCGCGAATTATGGCTGTGGCCGATTCTTATGATGCCATGACTTCGCTGCGTCCCTATAGGCAGGGCAAATTCACCTCCGAGCAGGCGTTGGCGGAATTGCAGCGCTGCGCCGGGGCACAGTTCGACCCCAGAGTCGTTGAGGTGTTCGTGTCTATTAGTAAGCGTGCAGAGGTAAAACATCCTCATCTGCCACGCCAGTCAGGCTGACACCCCGCCCTATTCGGACTCTTCAGGGAAAGGCTGTTGTTAGACAATACTTACACATTGAGAAAAGGAAGTGGTTTGCAGCACCTCTGAACACCATGAAATCCGCTATAACTTTTGAGGTAACTTGCTGCTCCCCTGGCACCCCCAAACCGCGACAAAAAGCCCTCGAGAAAATCCCTCTAGCGTCCGCCTGTGGAGAACCCCAACCTCCCCATGAAGCGCCTGGATTCCTGCTTGCGCAGGAATGGCATAAAAAAGTGTAGGGGCGACTCGGCGAGTCGCCCCTACATGTGTTGATCAAACGCCGTTTGAATTAAAGCGGAATTAGCGAGTGCTTCCGCCACGGCCTCGCCGGACCCGGGCCCAGCTTCTCCCAGTGTTCCATTTTCTGGGATAGCCTCTCCAGGGTGTTTACCAGTATCGGCCGCGTCCTCCTGGGGTCTATGATGTCGTCGGCGCCTTGAATCCCTGCCAGATGATACGCCGAGGCGTATTTCTCGTGTACCTGCTGCATATACTGACGACGCAGCTCCTCGGGATGCTCGGCAGCCGCTAGCTCGCCCTTATAGAGCGCATCGGCTGCTCTCTCATAGCCCTCTACCCTGATGTCGGCAGTGGGCCAGGTATATACGGCGTCAACACCCATGCGCTCAGTGCCCATGACCAGGCGCGCTGCACCCCAGCACCTTCTTATGTAGACGGTAATCCTGGGCGTGGTGGCCTCACAGATGGCGAACACCGGCTTGGCAGCGTTCCTCTCCAGTCCGTCCCTGTGCTGCTCCTGCTCCAGGCTGGGCAGGAAGCCCGGGCTGTCCACCAGGGTGATTATCGGTATATTGAAGCAGTCGCAGAACCTGATGAACCGCGCCTGCTTGTCTCCGGTATAAACATCGAGGCAGCCATCGCCTGCAACCGGGTTATTGGCTACAATGCCCACCGTCTTTCCCGCCAGGCGTCCGAAGCCGATTATCATGCTGGGGGCATAGAGGGCCTGCAGCTCGAAGAAGTCGCCCTTGTCCACAATGGAGGCAATGACCTTGTGCATGTCGTAGGGCTGGCTCACATCCGCAGGCACCAAGTCCAGAAGATGCTCATCGCTGCGGTTGGGGTCGTCCCCCGTATTGACTACGGGAGGCTTGTCCCTCCAGTTGGAGGGCAGGAAGCTGAGCAGCCTTTTGCTGGCGTCTATGGCCTCCTCATCGCTTTCGACGAGCAAATCGTTCGAGCCAGTGACCGTGGAGTGCAGCAGCGCCCCACCGATCTCCTCCTCGGTGACATCCCTGAACGTGACCGCCTTCAGGATAGGCGGCGAGGCTACGGACATGAAGGCTATGTTCTTGCGCATGACGACGAAGTCAGCCATTATCGGCGAGTATGCCGACCCGGCATAGCAAGGCCCCAGCATCAGGCTGATATGAGGAACCACGCCGGACATGAGCGGAGGGTAATACATGAACCCGCCGCCGCCGCCCACCGGGCTGCCGCGTACGGGCACCTTGAATCCGTTTCTACCGAACAGGTCGTGGATTCTGATAGCGCCCGAGTCAATCATCCCCACCATGGGGATACCCTCCTCCATCGCCTGCTCCATGGCCCGGGCCACTTTGCTGTTTTGAATCATGGACTGGGTGCCCGCCAGCACGGTGAAATCGTGGGCATAAGAGTAGACGGTGCGGCCGTTGACCTTTCCGTAGCCCGCAATCACGGCATCCCGGGGAAGCTCCCGGTCATCTATATCGAAGCCGGTCTTCATCGCCTGTGTCCACAGGCCAATCTCATGGAATGTCCCGGGGTCGAAAAGCCTCTGAATCCTCTCCCAGGCCGTCAGCTTGCCCCTGCCGTGCTGCTTATCGATCGCGGTCTTATCTCCACCGGGCAGCCAATGTTTCCTTTGCTCCTC
>JBBIRL010000152.1:0-4949 GCA_037441825.1 Dehalococcoidia bacterium
GGGGTGGTGGTGGCACTTTTACGCCAACACGCGCGCCAACACCGACACCCACGCTGGCACTAACGCCGACACCCACGCCAGCGCCAACAGCCGCGCCTGCAGTGACACAGACAACTACCCGCACAGTCAGTATAAGCCTGGAAGCTGGCTGGAACCTTTTCTCGTTCAACGTGATGCCAATCTCATCCAGCATAGAGACTGTGCTCTCTTCTATAGAGGGACAGTACACGGTTGTAGAGACGTTTAGCGGCGAAACATTATCATACTACCCTGGAAACTCATCGGGAGAGAGTACGCTGAAGACACTGGACCCTTATCACGGTTACTGGATCAAGATGGAGCAGCCAGGGACATTGAGCATAACCGGAACCCCTGTGGCAGCGACTACGCCCTTATCTCTGCAAGAGGGCTGGAACCTGGTAAGCTATCTCGGTGATAAGCCGCTCCCTGTGAGCACAGCGCTCTCCTCAATTGATGGCCTTTATACCGCAGTTCTTGGTTACGACGGTCAGGCAGTGTCCTTCTATCCCGCTCTGCCGCTGGAGATGAATACTCTGGAGGTTCTCAGGCCGGCATACGGTTACTGGATTAAGATGAGTGCGCCGGCGACACTGGTCTATCACAGCAGCTAATTACGGAGACAATTTCATGCCGAAAATAGAAAGAGCTAAGTGGAGAATAAATCGAAAGCTATTGCTTATTATTACCCCTGTGTTGCTGGTGATTATTGCCCTGGCTGTAGCAGCAGTGATCATACCGGGGAGAGGTGGTAATGGACAACCCTCGCCAGCAGGACCTGCCCCAACTGCATCAGCTCCCAACACCTCATATGTTACTGGCAGTCTAGTGTCCACAAATAGCTGGATGAATTTCTATGGCTTGGAATGCACTCTTGATGGGCAACCGTTGCCTGTGGGAGCCGTAATAACAGTCCGTGATCCAGGGGGTGTGCTCTGTGGCAAGTTCTCGGTCACCCAGGCAGGCCGTTATGGCTTAATGCCGGTGTACGGTGACGACCTGTCAACCGCAACTGATAAGGGAGCGGTACCCGGAGATTCTCTCGATTTTTACATCAATGGCATCAAGGCAACAGTAGCAGGGCCGGATAAACCTGTGTGGACAGCGATGGGCGACTTGAAGCAGGTAAATCTAACAGCCTCTACTGCGCACTGAGCCGTGGCAGATTCGAGCTGCCGACACCGTGATAAAAAGTCATGCACTTCAACCCACCCACTTTGGCTTAGCACATCACACTAACTTCACGGATATTGCAAAATCTCAACTCTGAGGTTACAATTCAGTGTAAGTACTACTGGAGGGCTATTTCTCATGACAAGAGCAAGAATACTCGGTGTAGGCCGTTACCTTCCCGAACGACGCGTGACCAATTTCGACCTGGCAAATATGTTTGAGACCAGCGACGAGTGGATTCAGCAGCGCACCGGGATAGTGGAAAGACGTTATGCTGACGAAGGGGTTTACTGCTCAGACCTCGCGCTTGAAGCTTCCCGTGAGGCACTCAAGAGTGCAGGGATGAAGCCTGGGGACATAGATTTCATCGTTTTTGCTACTCTGAGCCCTGATCACCATTTCCCGGGGACAGGAGTCTATCTGCAGAGAAAATTGGGTATCACAGACATCGGCTGTATGGATATCAGAAACCAGTGCACTGGTTTCCTTTACAGCCTCGCTGTTGCTGACGCCTTTGTCAGGATCGGTATGTATAAGAGGATACTGGTTGTCGGGGCAGAGGTCCATTCCAGCGCACTGAATTATACCAAAGCAGGTCGTGATGTGGCGGTGTTATTTGGGGACGGCGCAGGCGCGGTGATTGTAGGTCCCTCAGAGAATCCGTCGAGGGGGATCATTTCTTCACATCTTCACGCAGATGGAAATTACGCAGATATCCTGATGCTGGAGATCTTTAATATAAGCAAAAAACCCTATATTACCCACCAGACTCTGGACGAAGGTCGTCAATACCCCAAGATGGTGGGCAGGGAAGTCTTCAAGATGGCGGTAACAAAGATACCGGAGGTAGTTCGGGAGGCATTACAGGCAAGTAATCTCAAGATCGAGGATATTGATCTGTTCTTGCCCCACCAGGCCAATCTGCGCATAAACCAGTTCGCTGCCCAGCAGTTAGGGGTACCGGAAGAGAAATTTTATAGCAACATTCAGCGCTATGGTAATACGACGGCAGGCTCGCTCCCCATCGCCCTGAGCGAGGTGCTGGAGCAAGGTCTTATAAAAGAAGGCAGTCTCATCATGATGGTAGCCTTTGGGTCGGGTTTCACGTGGGGAGCAAGTGTCATTCGGTGGTAAGTGGAAGCGTGAAGATTGCTTAAAGCCGTCCTCTTTGACCTCGACAATACGTTAATCCATTTTGACGAAAGAGAATTTTTCGAAGCCTACGTACCTGAGATTTCCAGGGTATTCTCGGACCTGATGTCCCCTGAGACATTGCTCGAAAAGCTGCTTTTATCTACCCAGATGCTGGTCAATAATAACGGGCAAATGTCTAATGCAGAGTATTTTATGAGTTCTTTTTCTCGAGGCTATGAAAAATACAGGGACGAGTTCTGGAGACGCTTTATAAAATTCTACGAGACTGAATTTGATCAATTTCAGGCGCTGGTCTCGGTTACGCCGGGTGTGCGCGAAGTCTTTGTCAAACTGAAAAAAATGGGTGTGAAACTTGTGATTGCCTCCAATCCCATATGGCCGGAGATAGTCCAGATGAAGCGTTTATCATGGGCAGGGCTGGGAGACTGGAATTTTGAGCTTGTCACACATATCGAGAACATGTCCCATTGTAAACCACATATCGAATACTATCTGGAAGTCTGTCAAAAGATTAACGAAAAGCCCGATGGATGCTTGATGATTGGTAACGATCCTGTCAATGACCTCATTGTAGCAAAAATAGGGATGAAAACGTTCTTGGTAACGGATGGCTCCAAATTGGATGGTTCGGGGCTTGAACTCAGTAAAAGTATACGCGATGATACCGCAGCAGAGTTAATCATGCCTGATTTCAAGGGGCTGTTGTCCGACGTGCCTGACGCAGTCAAAGCTTTACTTCGGTAATGAAGCTGTAATCATACCTTAAGCCGTGTCCTTGCGATAATCTCCAATTTTGCAGCATCGGGAAGGTCATCGAAGTAGGCGCAGTAACCTGATACCCGCACTACAAGCTCGGGATACTTCCCGGGATGCAGGTGAGCATCCTCGAGTATCTCGCTATCCACTACGTTCAGTTGCATTTCCATACCGCCTGAGTCGAAAAAGCCTTTGACCAGGCCCACCAATATATTTGTACCCTGATCGCCAGCCAGAGTAGTAGGGTCGAATCGAAGGTTCAGGGCATAGCCGTTGGGCGACAATGTTGAATTTACATGCGCCACCGACCTGAGTAAGGCTGTGGGTCCAAGCCGGTCATTTCCGTTTGCGGGGCCGATGCTGGCTGCAAATGGTTCACCAGCCCTTCTCCCGCTGGGCAGAGCACCGGCTTTCTTGCCGAAAGCAACATGGCATGTGACGGAGTAAAAGCCGGGCACATAGGGGCCTCCGCGGGTGTTGAGATGCCTGGCAAGGGCGGAGTGAAAAATACCTGCCACCAGGTCAGCATACCTATCAGGCAGGGAGTGGTCGTTACCATATTTGGGGGACTGCAATAGTTCAATGCGGATTTCAGGCGCAGAGGCGAAGTTATTATGCAGAGCCTTAAGCACCTGGGCCATAGTGTACTTCTGACGCTGGAACACCACATAATCTAAAGCTGCCAGCGAATCAGCAACATCTGCCACGCCTACGCCCTGGATGCCGCTTGAGTTGTAAAGAGCTCCCCCCTCAGTGATATCCTTACCCGACTCCAGGCAGCCGTCGACTAACATTGACGAGAGAGGCGTAGGATGATAATCACGATTGCCTTTCTCTATCACCTGCAAATCAACAATCATTTTCTCCACCATATACTCCACTTGTGCCCCGAAAGCATCGCTCACCTGGTCGATGGTGGTGAAGGAGGCTGGTTCCGGAGTGGCTGCACCCACCCTGCGGCGGCTTTTGAATCGTCTACCGCGATTGAGCGCCAGCTCAAGGCACAGCGGTAGATTGAAGAGTCCGGCGTCGGTAGAGAAGAAGCTTTTCCCGGGCAACGCCAGTTCCACACAGCCCACAACGCCGTAATTACGCGCTTCCTCCAGGGGATAGCTGTGTGCCCTGAGAGATGCGATTGCAGCTTCGTCATTGAATAGCGCAGGTACTGCATTACCTTTCCTTGCTACCTCTGCCACTCGCTTCAGGTAAGCTTCCGGTGAGCCTGCATGAATGCGGGCCTGGTAGTTAGGATCGCGAAGGCCTGCCTCTTCCATCACGTCAAGCAAGAGATAGGTGAGGTCATTGACGGCATCTTTACCCTCGCGGTCCACGCCGCCCACAATCGCCGCCTGCACGACCAGGTAGCCGCCATGATACTGGCTTACCTTCTCCGAGAGCAAAAAGACATGCTCGGTACACTTGGCGGAGAAGCAGAGCAGAAGCTCGCGAGCAAAATCTTTAGTCATATTACCTTGTTCGAGATCACGCTGATAGTAAGGATAGAGATACTGGTCCATCCTGCCGAATGAAATAGCGGAATTTAGCCCTTCCAGGTTTATCGCCAGGTGCGTGAGCCACAGCGACTGCAAAGCCTCGTGGAAGGTATCCGCAGGAGAGTAGGGTACCTTATAGCAGATACGAGATATTTCCTTGAGCTCAGCAGCACGGGCAGGGTTTGTTTCCCCGGCGGCCAATCGCTCAGCTTCCCGGGCCAGGCGATGGGAGTACTCAACCAATCCCTCACAGGCAATGCGTACAGCGCGATTAAGGTCGTCATCTTTTCCTTCGATGGCTTCAAGATAGCCCTTCACGCCTAACTTGAGCATCTTTTCATAGTTGGGCAGGAA
>JBBIRL010000153.1:0-4925 GCA_037441825.1 Dehalococcoidia bacterium
AGTTTCTCCATTGCCCGCGGGCTATAGAGGGTATTTCACAGGTATTGTATAACAGGCTGGCGATGGATACAAATGACTTGGGCCGAGGGTGTATTGATCAGTTTTCAACCCACTTAATACACCGATAAGGGCGACCAACAGGTTGCCCCTACTCGTCGTGACTCTCGTCACGACGCTACGTAAAAGGGCGAGGCAACCTCGCCCCTACACATGCTAGAGCGGGTGCTGATTGCTTCGTGCGCAATGACATAAACCGGTTTCACTTCACAGAGTCGGTGAGATGTGATAGCATTGCTGTAGGCGTTTCAAGGTCAAAAAATGGGCAGATTTATGCGTCATGTCAGATAATAAGCAGCCTTCTCATATACTGTTTGTCTGCGATGCGAATACCTGCCGCAGCCCTATGGCTGAGGCTATGCTCAGAAAGATGCTGGCTGATTTTGCCGGAAGAGCAGGTGAGATCAAGGTCAGCTCCGCGGGTGTAGCACCACGTGCCCGGGATGGCAGCGACATTACACTGGATGTGAAATGGCTGCTGCAGGAAGAAGGGATTTCCGTGGAGAATTTCCGCTCCAGAGACCTGAAAAGGCATCAGGAGCTTCTGGCAGAAGCAGACCTGGTGCTGACTATGAGTCAGGAACAGAAGGGAAGAGTACGTCAGCTGCCACAAGCCGACGGCAAAGGAATATATACATTGAAAGAGTACGTCGGAGAAACCGGCGATATCGCTGATCCCTGGGGAGACGACGCGTACGCGCCATGCAGGGACGAGATAAAAAGGTGCCTGCAAAAGCTGGTCATCAAGTTATTTCCCGAGCCTCATTAGTTGAGGAAATGTACCAATGGCAGGAGGTGAGGTGACATGTCAGAGGTCGATGGAGGCAGTCTTGTTGCCAGAGCGCTGAAGGCAGAGGGGGTGAAATACCTTTTCGTGCTATGGGGTTTCCATATAGTCCCAGTCATCGAAGCCTGCGAGCGTGAGGGAATTAAGGTAATAGATACCAGGCATGAACAGGCAGCAGGTCATGCTGCCGAGGGCTGGGCCAAGGTGACGGGACAAACTGGTGTAGCTGCAGTGACAGCGGGCCCGGGTGTCACTGACGCGGTCACGGCAGTGGCTAACGCATTCCAGGCCGGCAGCCCCATGCTGGTCATAGGAGGGCGCAGCCCGGTGAACTCTTTCGAGAAAGGCACGCTCCAGGAACTCGACCACATTGCGTTCATGAAACCCATCACTAAATGGGCTCGCACTGTGTTCGAGGCCAAGCGACTTCCCGAGTATGTCAGCATGGCCTACAGACATGCCCTGGCGGGAAGGCCGGGGCCTGTGTTCCTGGAATGCCCTCTCGATATACTCTGGAGCATGGTCGATGAGTCCCAGGTCTTTTTCCCGGAGCCGGCAAAGTCCCGGGCAGCCTCCAGTACGCCGGGGAACCCCGACCTGATTAAAGCAGCAGCCAAGCTCCTCGTCTCATCGCGAAGGCCTGTAGTTGTAGCCGGGAGCACTGTCTACTGGTCCCGGGCAAGCCAGGAGCTTCAGCAGCTCAGCGAAGCTCTCGATGCCCCGGTGTTTTTAAACGGGATGGGACGCGGCTGTATCCCTGCCGATCACCCTCAGTTCTTTGTCTATTCCCGCCGCTTCGCCCTGAGCCAGGCCGATGTCACGGTGCTCCTCGGGACAGAAATCGATTTCCGGCTGAACTACGGGGCGCCACCACTGTTCAATCCCAAGGGAAAGGTCATCCAGATCGACATCGACCAGACCGAGATAGGGCATAACCGGAATATCGATGTCGGCATCGTGGGAGACGCCAAAGAGGTATTGCGTCAACTTCTGGCGGAGCTGGAACGGAAGAAAATGTCCAGGAGAACGACCTGGATGGAGAAGGTTCGAGCCTCCGAGGCGGAGAGAGTCAAGTCTCTCGAGCCCCTTTTGAACTCCGATGCGGTTCCTATCCATCCTCTCAGGCTGCTCAAGGAGGTCAGCGAATTCCTGGACCGCGATGCTATTATAGTCGGCGATGGAGGCGACATCGTCTCTTTCGCTGCTCAGGTGCTGAAAACCAATTACCCCGGACACTGGCTCGATACAGGTAAGCTGGGATGCCTGGGGGTGGGGACGGGTTTCGCTATGGCGGCAAAACTGGCGAAGCCGGACAAGCAGGTGCTTCTGGTGCATGGGGATGGCGCCTTCGGCCTTAATGGCATGGAGTTCGACACGATGGCCCGACACAAAATACCGGTAGTATCGGTTATCGGAAACAACCGGGCCTGGATGCCCATCACCGATGGTGACCGTGGCCTGGCCAGACATTTGGGCCGGGCAAGGTACGATAAGATGGTTGAGGCTTTGGGGGGACACGGTGAGTTCGTGGAGCGCCCCGGGCAGATTCGCCCTGCTCTCAAGAGGGCCTTTGCCAGCGGGCTTCCTGCCGCCGTTAATGTGATGATCGACCAGACTCAAGCCTATCGTCATGTGACGTCGACCCTGGGGGCGCCGGCATGATATGTGTGCACCGGAGCCGGCCTGAACTCTGAGTGGAGGCGCGGGGGAATGCGCATTGTTTTAGTCGGGCAAGCCGCCTTCGGGCAGAAGGTACTGGAGGCTTTGCTGAAGAAGGGTGAGCAGGTCGCGGCTGTTTATGTACCGCCCGATAAACCGGGCTCCAGGACCGACCCGCTCAAGGAATCGGCTCAAAAGCAGGGTATCCCGGTTTTCCAGCCCCAACGAATGCGCGATCCCGGTGTTTATGACAAATTTGCGGAGCTTGCGCCGGACCTCTGCGTTATGGCATTCGTGACCGACATCGTGCCTGCGTCTATCCTGAACTGCCCCAGGCTGGGAACTATTCAATATCATCCTTCATTGCTGCCCAGGCACAGGGGCAGGAGTTCCATTAACTGGGCTATCATCAATGGCGATACCAGAACGGGCGTCACCATTTTGTGGCCTGACGCAGGGATTGATACCGGCCCCATCCTACTGCAAAAAGAGGTGGAGATTTCACCTACTGATACCGTAGGCTCACTCTACTATGATAAGCTTTTCCCGCTGGGTGTAGACGCCATAACAGAGTCAATCGACCTCATCTACAAAGGAGAGGCACCTAAGATACCGCAGGACGAATCTCAGGCCACGTATGAACGTCCCTGTCAGGAGAAGGACGCCGTTATCGATTGGGCCCAGCCCTTGCCCAAGGTTTACAACCTTATTCGCGGCACCAACCCCCAGCCCGGCGCTACCACCTCGCTGCGCGGCGAGAAACTAAAAATATTCGATTGTGAGCTAATTATGCAGGACGTCGCGGCTGCGTCAGGTGAGATTAGGGAAATCTCAGATAAAGGCATAGCTGTTGCCGGCCGTGGCGGATGGCTACTGATTAAGCGAGTGCAGCCCCAGGGAAAACCCAAGATGAGCGCTTCGGAGTACGCTACATCGGTGCGTCTTAGGGTCGGGGAGAGGTTTGGCTAAGAGGTCGCCCTTCGGCAATCCTTCGACAATCCTTCGACAAGCTCAGGACAGGGCTCAGGACAAGGGCGAACGTAAAAGGATTACTGCCAAAAATGTTACGACTCTTTAACTTTTCAGTGCCCCATTTTATGATTTCTTGATTGTTATCAGCTATTATTTGTCGAGATGCGGAGCGAAACACTGGCAACTATTTAGAAGGAGGATGAAGTGAGAGAGGTAACTCTGGACACCGCAATCGAACTGGGGTCCCCCTATCCCTACACGCTGGTTGTTACTGTGGATAAGCAAGGAAAGCCGAATGTCATGGGCTTATCGTGGTGGACTTTTACTTCATTGCAGCCACCGATGATAGCAATCTCTGTCGGCCACGCCCGGTACACTCACGAATGCATAGAAGGCTCTAGGGAATTCGTGCTCTGCTTTCCCTCGAAGGAGCAGGTCAAGGCTGCCTGGCAATGCGGAATCAAGTCCGGTCGCAAGACTGACAAGTTCGCTGCTACCGGGCTGGCTACCACTCCCTCGCAGGTCATAAGCCCTCCGGTCATCGAGAGGGCTACTTTAGCCTATGAGTGTAAAGTTGTGGGGAGATTAGAGTGCGGTGATCACACGCTTTACAACGGTGAGATTGTTTTTGTTCACGGTAACCCCGAGTTGGCGGAGCACATCTATTCCATTCACTATAGACAACTAATCAGTATCGATTCCCGAGGTAACCTGAACCTGGACATAGGATTTAAGTAGGGAAAGGCTTGCGCTATATCTATCTATGGGGAGAAGTCCTGACTGAACGGCATGGCGGAGGTTAGCGACATGGAACGAACGGAAGGGACATTCAAAGGAAGCAAAGGCCTCAAGCTCTTCTATCAATGCTGGCTGCCGGATACGAATCCCAAGGCAGTGCTGCTGGTCGTACCCGGTCTCGCCGAGCACAGCGGACGCTATGCAAACCTCGTGAACTACTTTGTCCCTAAAGCTTACGCAGTCTGTAGCCTCGATACTCAAGGCCACGGCAAGTCGGAGGGATCGCGGTGCTATGTTGACAAGTTCTCGGACTATGTAAACGATGTCAAGATTTTCCTCGATATAGTCCATCAAAGATACAAGGACCGCAAGGTCTTCATGGTAGGCCATAGTATGGGGTCAACCATAGCGATAGCCTATGCCATTCAGCACCAGGACGACCTGGCCGGCCTCGTAATCTCCGGAGCGGCTTTGAAGCCAGGCTCCAGTATTCCGTCGATACTAAAGGTGGTGGTGCGAGTAATCTCCAGATTGTTCCCCAAAATGGGTGTAATGGCCCTCGATGCTACCGCCATAAGCCAGGATAAGGCTGTTGTGGATGCCTATGTGAATGATCCCCTCGTGTACAGGGGCAAGGTCCCGGCGCGGTTGGGTGCCGAAATGGTCAAGGCCCTGGATGAACTGCCGGCGCTGATACCGCAGATCACTCTTC
>JBBIRL010000154.1:0-4913 GCA_037441825.1 Dehalococcoidia bacterium
CAGTAAGCCATAATCTCTTTGAGCGTCAGATTTCTACTGTCTTTCATCTTCTCTCAGATTCCCTTAGTTTAAGCTTCTATGTAGAGTGTATGGCTCTCGATAGGATGTAACAATCACCCAAACGGTGTTTTTGGGTTAGGCAATAGTAATGGTACCCTTGCCACCCAAAAGGTTAATTAGAGTGATCGGATTGATACTTGTGCTGTCCGGGTGCGGCGAGATAATCTGAAGCTCTTCCGAATCTGAAAAGCCTGTGCTGCTCAAGCTGTGAGATTGTGGCTGCGTAGCTGGTATGCTATAATTTGCGTGCCGAGAATTGTGAAAGGAGACACAAATGGTAGGTATTAGAGCATACGGAGCCTATATACCGCTGTATAGGCTGGACCGGGGTGAGATAGCCAAGGCCTGGCGAAGCCCCTTCCCCGTGCCCGGTGAGAAAGCTGTCGCTAACTATGACGAAGATAGTTTAACGATGGCTTGTGCTGCTGCCATAGATTGCGCTACCGGTATCGACCGCAAGGAAATCGACGGGCTGTTTTTCGCTTCGACTACGCCTCCTTATAAGGAGAAGCAGTCATCCACAATCATAGCCGGCGCTATGGGTCTGCGCAGAGACATACTGACTGCGGATTTCGGTGGCTCTCTGAGGGCCGGGATGATTGCTCTGCGGGCGGCGCTCGATGCAGTCAAGTCGGGCTCGGCTAAGAACATTATTGTCACTGCTGCCGACATCCGCCTGGCGGGGGCAAACGGTCTGAACGAGATGTTCTTCGGAGACGGCGCTGGCGCTGTCCTTATCAGCAGCGCCGCAGTAGCTGCGGAGTACTTGGGAGGCTACACCATATCCGAGGACTTCATGGACCAGTGGAGGTCGGACAAGGATACCTTCGTTCGCGCCTATGAGGAGCGCTTCGTCCGTGAGAGCGGGTATACTCGAATAGTCCCCGAGGCGGTCAATGGAGCGCTGAGCCTCTGCGGTTTGAAGCCGCAGGACATCGCCAGGTTCACCTGTAATACCGATGACCCCAGACATCTCATGGGGGCATCGAAGATACTCAAGTTCGATACTGCCCAGGTGCAGGATACCTATTTCATGAGTGTAGGCAATGCGGGTACGGCTGTCCCGCTGATGACTCTGGTAGGGGCACTGGAGGAGTGTAAGTCCGGAGATAAAATCCTTGCGGCCGGACATAGCGACGGCTGCGACGCCCTGGTGTTCAAGGTGAAGCCCCAGATTGAGAAGGTGCGTGACCGTGGTGGTATTAAGGGGCATCTTGCATCCAAGCGCATGGTGCCTAACTACCAGGCGTATGTGCTCTGGCGCGGGCTGATGTATATGGAACCTCAATCCCGTCCGGGTCGGCCAACAGATTCCCTGTCTGCTCTGTGGAGAGACCGGAATTGGGGGCTGCCCTTGCGGGGCTGCAAGTGCACCAACTGTGGAACCCCGCAGTATCCCATGCAAAGAGTATGCCAGGTATGCCAGGCTGTAGATAAGTTTGAGCCTTACTCTTTCGCCGATAAGAAAGCCAAGCTTACCAGCTTCTCCAATGATAATCTGGCTATAACCGAGGTCCCACCCATTACTTTGGCGGTGGTTGATTTCGAGGGCGGGGGAAGGCTCACCTGTAATATGACTGACCGCGAGCCGGAGGAGGTCGTGACCGGCATGGCTGTGGAGATGACATTTAGATGGATGCACTATGTGGGCGGGGTTCACACTTATTGGTGGAAGTGCAAGCCGGTGAGATTCTAAGAGTATAAGGAGACAAAATGGAGAGCATTAAGGATAAAGTTGCCATAGTAGGAATGGGCTGCACCAAGTTCGGTGAGAGATGGGATGCCGGCGCTGATGATATGATAATCGAGGCAGCGCAAGAGGCCTACACGGACGCTGGCATAGAGCAGAAGGATATTCAGGCTGCCTGGGTAGGCACTATGTTCTCGGGTGATACCGGGCGATGCCTTTCTGAGCCTCTAAAGCTCAATTACATCCCTGTCACCAGGGTGGAGAATATGTGCGCCACCGGCTCGGATGCCATGAGGAACGCTGCCTATGCAGTGGCTGCCGGTGTGTACGATATTGTGCTGGCTCTGGGCTTCGATAAGCTTAAGGACACAGGCTGGGCCGGCCTGGGCGATGTCCCATTCCCTGGTACAGGCAGAGGCTTGATAGGGTCACAGGGCGCAAGCGGTCCCAGCGTCTTTGCACTGCTGGCTACAGCCTATTTCGCCAAGTACAAGCTCAGCCCGCAGGAAGGCAAGCGGATGATAGGCATGATATCGGTGAAAAGCCATCGCAATGGCGCCAAACATCCTAAGGCGCATTTACGCAGAGAGGTGACCATTGAGCAAGTGATGAATGCGCCCATAATTGCCTGGCCTCTGGGCCTGTTCGACTGCTGCGGCGTGACCGACGGTGCTGCGGCGGCGATATTGGTCCCTGCGGCCATGGCCAAGAAATACCGCAAGGACCCGGTGCGCATTAAGGCACTGCAGATATCCGTAGGCCAAAATCAGGGCTTCTGCAGGTCTGACTTCGAGTACACCAGCGTATATGAGACTGTTCATGCCGGTAAGAGGGCCTATGAAGAGGCGGGCATTAAGAATCCGCGCCAAGAGATAAGTATGGCGCAGGTGCACGACTGCTTCAGCATCACTGAGGCTGTTATCATGGAGGACCTCGGTTTCAGCGCCAGGGGGCATGTGAGGGATGATATCGAGGCTGGATTCTTCGAGCTGACCGGAGGGCTGCCCACGCAGACCGATGGTGGCTTGAAATCCTTCGGGCATCCTATCGGTGCCAGCGGCTTGAGGATGATGTACGAGGTATATAAACAGCTTCAGGGCAAGTGTGGCGAGAGGCAGTTGAAGAACCCCCAACTGGGCTTGACTCATAACCTGGGAGGGTTCCCTGCTAGTGCCACTGTAAGCTGTTGCATCGCTGGTCTATAGGCTGAGAAGTAGAAAGTAAAAAGGTGGTGCTTCTCGGAACGAGAAGCACCACCTCTCCTTTTAGCCTTTGTTACCTAGCTCACTATTTCCACTGCACTCTTCCCGGAAGGCCCTTGTCCAGGTCCTCTATTGCTCCTTTAATCATGTCGTCGATAATCTGCTTGGAAGTCCTGCGTTGGTTCAGAAGCCTGGTGGCCTGGCTGCACGGAGTTACGAGCATCACATCGTACTTCGGCTGAGCCTGATTATCATAGCAGTAATCTATGATGTCTTCCATCAGGATGAGGTGCAGCGGCCAGCCCAGAGGAGGCAGGGGGCCCTGATCCCAGGCTTTGGTTATATCCGTCCTGAGCTGACGCATGGTTTTGCCGCTGAGACCTTTGGTGATAACGGCATCTCTCTCTGTGGCAGCGATGACCCTGTCCTTCTGGCCTTCGGTGAATGTAGCCTCGGGAGAGAGCAAGAACATGGAGCCGCACCAGACTCCCTCAGCGCCCAAGGCCAGAGCAGCGACCATGCCTCTGCCGTCGGCGATGCCGCCGGCAGCAGCAACGGGAGTTGGTTTCACTGCATCAACTATCTGAGGCACCACGGACATGGTGCCTATGTTGCCGGTATGCCCGCCGGCGTCGTATCCCTGGGCTACTATAATATCGCACTGGTCTTCGACATGCTTCAAGGCCATCTTAACATTGGCTCCGATGCCGATGGTCTTGATTCCCTTCTTCTTGCACTCGGCCATTACCCAGGTTAGCCTGCCCAGGCCTGCTGCGATGACCGGAACCCTGTTGTCCAGGCAGACCTGGAGCATCCGCTTCGTCCCCTCCATGGTCCACATGTCAACCTGTCTGTGGGTGTGGTAGCTCATGGGGACTCCGAACTTCTTCCTTAATTCTTTCTCGTAGGCTTTGTACTCTTCGGGGATATACTCTCTGAGCTTTTCTTTATCTACACCAGCCATATCTTCGAGAGAGTCCGGCAGCAATATGTCGATGGCGAAGGGTTTCTTGGTGCCCTTTCTGATTTCTTTGATGGCAGCATCGAGCCCATCGGCAGTGTAGGTGGCTGCACCCAGGGTGCCCAGGCCACCGGCCTCAGATACGGCGATAACCAGCGGCGGGTCGGAGAAGCCTCCCATGCCGGCCTGGATTATGGGGTACTCGATCCCGAGTATATCGCAGATTCTGGTATGAAACTTCAGCTTAGTTTTTGGCATTATTGCTTACTTTCCTTTCTTTCTGGATGGCAGTTCAACTGTAGCTGTCCCCGGGGTGGTTAACTGGCCCTTGCCGTTCTCCAACCCGATTTCCAAGTCTACACAGTGCGCATCTTCATCCACGTATTTCTTGACAACCTTGCCTTTGCAGTGCCAGGTCTCCCCTTCGACAGGTTCATTCATTGTCTGCATCTTGCGTGGAAAATCCAGGCCGCGGTACTGGCAGGAGAACTTCTTGAGAGTACCCTCTTCTCCCATCCAGCCGGTCACAAACTGAATCAGCCAGGCATGCTTCAGTAGACCATGTACAATGACCCCTCCGGTGCCCTGGGTCATGGCAAATTCGGTTTCATAGTGATGTGGGTTGAAATCGCCGCTGGCGCCTGCCCATTTCACCAGCATCAGCGATGTTGCTATTTTGGGCAAGGGTGGCATTTCGGTGCCGACATCAACGTCGTCCCAATGTATCTGTTCTGTTGCCATTTCTTTTCTCTCCTTCACAACGTTAGAGTTGACGGCCAATCAGGGTTTGATACGCCTTAGCAACAAGATCGCCGTTCTGATTATAATAACTTGTCTCGAAGCGGACGATCATCATCTTGGTCTTGCCTTCTTTTAGCGAAATATCTGAAACCTTGGGGCTGGCTACCAGAGTATCCCCCACACGCACCGGCAGATAGAAGTCGTAGGCCATGCCGCCATCCAGAATACCGGCGTACCCTGCCTCGAGATCGGAAGAGCG
>JBBIRL010000155.1:0-639 GCA_037441825.1 Dehalococcoidia bacterium
TGCCTGTGCCTGAGCTGTCGCTGTGCAGCTTCATCCCTATAGTGAACTCAGGAGAATGATATTCGATCAACCAGAGGTCATCGACCAGAGTCCGCAGGTCGTATTTGCGAACCTCTTTATCCCGATTATGCTGCCAGGGCAATTTATCGGTGGAGAGCAAGGAGTTGATAGCAGTTTCTACCTCATTCGGTTTCTTATCAGCCTCGACGATAACCCTGTATTCGGCAGAGCACACTTGAGATTGCAGCGAAGGCAGTCCCAGCCCCACCTCTACCACCTCGGATATATCAATGCCGCGAGGTAATTGCTCCCCGACTACTTTGATAAAAAAGTGCGGTGAGACCCGTCGCTCCAGGAAAATATCGATAAGCTCCCCGCCGCTGGTCACTCCAACAGCTAAAGGTGCTGCCAGCGATAGCCTCGGATGCGGGCTAAAGCCCTGAGAATAGACTAGAGGGATGTCAGCACGACGCAGCGCTCTTTGCCACAGCCTCATCAAGTCCAGATGTGAAATATACTTTAGCTCTTCACCCCTGCTGAACGTCAGCCGTAGTCGCTGCATCTTTCTCCTTAGTGACCAGGACTTTCTCGATCTTCAGCCCCTTCATCGCAGTTACCGCCATCTTTAGCTTCTCGTAT
>JBBIRL010000155.1:649-4812 GCA_037441825.1 Dehalococcoidia bacterium
TGAATTCAAGACAAAGCCGGCAACCGTCTCATAAGGACCCTCGGGAATTCCTAATTCCAGCTTCTCATTGGCATCTTCAATCCTCATCTCGCCGTCGATCTGAAAACTGTTCTCACCCACAGGCTCGAAACTCTTCCTCGTCTTGGTCAACTCATCCTGCAGCTCCCCCACGATTTCCTCCAGTAGCTCTTCCATAGTTACCATACCGGCAATGCCGCCGAACTCATCTGCAACCATGGCCAGATGGTCACCGGACTTCTGCAACTCAGCGAAAAGCTCAGCTACCAGTTTATTCGCGGGAACAAAGTGAACTGGACGCAGTAACTCATCGATCAGGCCGTCTTCTCGACACGTACCTTTAGCCTGGGCCATGAGCAGGTCCTTTATCGAGAGGACTCCTACTACTTTATCCCTGCTCTCTTCAAACACGGGGAATCGGGAATGTGGAGTCTGGGCATAAATGGAGAGAAACTCGTGTATCGTGGTGCCTTTTTCCACCCAGGTAACACTGGGGCGGGGAGTCATCACCTCGGAGACCCGGCGGTCGCCGAAGCGAAACACCCCCTCCACCATCTCGGCCTCAGACTCCTCGAGAGTCCCCTCTTCCACCCCCACAGAGACAGCGGTACGGATCTCCGCCTCACTTGTTAGCACCTTTGGCACAGGGAATGCTCCCACCAGCCGGGCTAATTTATCCGCGATCCAGACGAATATACCAGCTATCGGTGACAGAATAAATATCAGTATCCTCATCGGCGTGACATATATAAAAGCTAACCGCTCGCCATATCTGGTAGCTACAACCTTGGGAAAGACCTCGCCGAAGATCAGCAGCAGCGTGGCCACGCCCACCGTAGTCACCAGCACCGCCTGCCCTTCAGTCAACGCAGACGCAATCAGAATTGTAGCCAAAGCTGCAGCAGCAGTGTTGACCAGATTGTTCCCCAAAAGCACAGTGGTCAACAGGCGCTCAGGCTTTTCTGTCATTGTAGCAACCTGCTTAGCAGCATCGCTGTCAGCGTGGTCAGTGCGCGCGAGATGTCTCAGCCGCAGCTTCTGCAACGAGATGAATGCTGTCTCTGAGCTTGAGAAAAAGGCGGAAAACAACAAGCACAAAAAAAACAGCACCACGTATATCACATCAGTATTGCTCATAATCTCAACCCCCTTACCCCGTAGTTGCCTGATTTATCAGGCAGAGTTGCCCAATAAATTGGGCAACTACATTTTCCTTTGAGTCATATCAATTCGCCTTGAAGTATACCATCGTGTCGGGCAACTATCTTCGTCTCCAGTACCTGATTAGCCAACGACTCTTGCCCGGGAAGAAATACCCTCATATAGTTTTCGGTGAGCCCGAACCAGATGCCGTCTTTATCGCCCTCCCACAACACATTCATGCTCTGGCCCACGAACTGCTCCCGAAAGCTCTGGATACCTCTGTGAGCCAGATTGAGCATGAGTTGGCATCGCCGCTTTTTTTCACTAGCCCCAACCTTATCTATCATCCGCGCTGCTTTAGTGCCGGGGCGAGCCGAGTAAGGGAAGACATGCATAGCAGCGAATCCCGTACGCTCGCAAAAGCGGTAGCTCTCGCCGAACTCCTCTTCGCTCTCGCCGGGGAAGCCAACCATGACATCAGTGGTCAATGCCAAGTTCGGTATAGCCTCCCGGGCCAGCGCTGCTGCATACTCGTAATCCGCGGTGGAATAAGAACGCCCCATCCTCCGGAGCACCGAGTCGCAGCCGCTCTGCAGCGGCAGGTGTATATGCGGGCAAAGACGGCTATCTCTCCAGAGACTCAAGAGTTCCGGAGTCAGGTCGCAGGGCTCCAGCGAGGAGAGGCGCAGCCGCTGTACCTCGCTTTCCCTAAGGATGCGCTCGACCAGCGTTCTAAGGTCGCCATCTTGCTCATAGCGCCCGATCCGCGTACCGGTCAATATCACCTCTTTATAGCCTTCAGCTACCCTGGCTTTGACCTCTGCAATAACATCTTCCTGGGGACGGCTCTGCTCACGCCCCCGAACCCGGGGCACAACGCAAAACGAACAGGATTGGCTGCAACCCTCTTGAATCTTTACCAGAGCACGGGTGCGAAATGGTGAGCTCTTAAGAACGTCCCCCGACCCGCAGGCTCCGTTACCATTGATTCTGGCCTGGACTATCTCTACCAGCCTTGCCTTGTCCCGGTTGCCCACAACCAGCCCCACCCCCTCGATTCCCCCGATATCTGTAGCAGCCCGCTCCGCATAGCAGCCGGTCGCTACTATCAGCGCATCCGGGTTACGGCGATGGGCCAAACGCAGAAGATTGCGACACTTGCGATCGGCGATATGGGTCACCGTGCATGTGTTCAGCAGGTAAATATCAGCGGCATGATCAGGGGCAACGAATTGATAACCGGCTTCGAGGAACTTACGAGCCAGCGACTCCGTCTCTGCCTGATTTAGCTTGCAACCTAACGTCTGGAGAGCTATTGTGCCCAAGCAAGGCCACCCCCCCTCAACTTTCACCTTCATCTCCTCCGCACGTTACCTTGGCCTAATTATATGTTGCCCTATCTCGCCACGTCAAGTTCAGCCAACCTTTCTGAGCCAACCGCGAAACTGTCATGCTGGAGCGTAGCGAAGCATCTCAGGGTGGGGCAAATTAGCTTACCCGCTTTAGACAATTGCTCGTTTCGCAGGAAGCTCAACCTTTCCCCAGGCTGCTGTCAGCCAGGCTTCATAATTTGTAATAGTTATGTTATTAATTTGACTTGACAATGATGTTGTCACTAATTATAATACGTCTCAGGAGGCTTAGCTATGGCGGCCAAGGATTATTATGCGATTCTGGGAGTAAGCAAAAACGCTACCGACAAGGATATAAAGCAGGCCTATAGGAAGCTGGCCCGTCAATATCACCCTGACGTTAACCCCGGCAACAAGTCAGCCGAGGCCAGGTTCAAGGAGATAAACCAGGCCCATGAGGTGCTCTCTGACCCTGAGAAACGCAAAAAATATGACCAGTTCGGCGAGAACTGGCAGTACGCTGACCAGTTTGCCAGGGCAGGAGGGCAGCAACAGCAGCCGGCCTGGGAGTTCAGGAGAGGTGGCACTCAATTCGACTTCGGCGACCAGGCCGGAGATGAAGGGTTTGGAGATATTTTCGATTCTATCCTGCACGGCTCTCGAGGCAGGACAGCCCGCCGCCCCCTGAGAGGTCAGGACTTCGAACAGCCTGTCGAGGTATCTTTGGAGGAGGCCTATCGGGGTACCATGCGGATGCTCGAGATGCAGGTGGAAGAACCATGTCCCACCTGTAAAGGCAGGGGCTGCCGCACCTGCGGTGGCGCTGGGGCCGTGCTCAGGCCCAGACGTCTCGAGGTCAAAATCCCTCCGGGTGTCAGGGAAGGCTCCCGCGTCAGGATCGCCGGCAAGGGCGGTCCGGGCCAGATGGGAGGCGAAGCCGGTGACCTTTACCTGCTCATCTCGGTGAAGCCGGACAGCCGCTTTCAGAGGACAGAGGACGACCTTCATGTGGATGTGCCCGTCCTTTTGACCGATGCCATTCTTGGCGGCGAGGTTGAGGTGCCCACACTGGAAGGCAAAAAGCTGGCTCTCAAAATCCCGCCCGAGACCCAGAACGGTAAGACGTTTCGCCTTGCGGGGCAGGGCATGCCTCGCCTCGGCAACAATACTAAAGGCGACCTCTTTGCCAGGGTCAACGTTATCCTGCCCGCCAGTCTCTCCCCAAAGGAGAAGGAGCTTTTCCAACAGCTGAAATCGCTTCGTGCTAAGGGATAATGTCAAATGCGTAAATCACGGAGGTCAAGGATTATGGAAGGTGAGTATTCCGAGCCCCGTTATATCATAAGTGTAGCAGCCGACATGCTCGGCGTGCACGTCCAGACGTTGAGATACTACGAGCGGGCAGGCATGATCGAGCCCTCGCGTTCCCGGGGCAACAGGCGTCTCTATTCCGCGAGTGACATCGAACGGCTGCGCCGCATCAAGACTCTCATCGATGACCTGGGAGTCAATCTGGCCGGCGTGGAGGTCATCATCAGGATGAGCCAGCGCATGATAGAAATGGAGAGGGAAATACAGGGGTTGGAACAGAGGATACAGCGCCTCACTGAGGCCGGACGTTAGGCTAACCCCGCACGTCGAAGAAATAAC
>JBBIRL010000156.1:0-4730 GCA_037441825.1 Dehalococcoidia bacterium
CTCGGTAAGCCAGCCGAGGAGATCATAGATTTCGTCAACAAGAACGAGATTGACCTCGTTATTATGGCCAGCCACGGCCGTTCCGGGGTCAGTAGATGGGCTTATGGAAGCGTGGCTGATAAGGTGCTGCGTTCCACCTGTGTGCCGGTATTGCTGGTTAAAGTGCCGGGGTGCGTAACGGGATTTTAAGCACAACACAATGTCATTGCGAGGAGTCCGCCTGGGCGGACGACGAAGCAAACTCAGACTATGTAGGTTGGATGGAATGAAATGTAACCTACCATCCGACAAGTGTAAAGGTGGGTTTTGCTGCGCTTCACCCACCCTACGAACTCTCAAGCTCAGAGTTCACGGCCTTTTTCATAACCCCTATTCTATATATTTTATGTCATCTTCAGTCAAGATATATGTCCGGCCTGACCATGAGCTATACACGACGCAATAAGTAGTTGCGTATTTACGGTAAATATGATAATCTGTGTTCATGAAGCAATTAACTGTGAGCGATGCGCCAACTATCGTTCTTGGATTGCAGGATGAGATCCGTCGTTCGGAAGAATCACGATACGACCACCGGCTCCATGGAGTATTGCTGGTGGCCCAGGGTATGAGTTGCCCGGAAGTCAGCCGTCTATTGGGGGATTCACCCCGAACCGTTGAATACTGGGTTGGTCGCTTTGAAGACCGGGGTTTGGCTGGCCTAGTGGAAGGAGAGCGTTCCGGTCGTCCTCGGCGTTTAAGCGATGAGCAATTGGCGGAAATCGACTCGGTGCTACGACGAACGCCGGAGTCCGTGGGGATTTCAAGCGGCATTTGGGATGGTAAGGGACTGGCCGTTTTCATTAAGATGCGATATGGGGTAGTCCTGGGAGTTCGCCAATGCCAGTACATATTTAAGTCCCTCGGCTTTCGTCGGCGCAAACCGCGCCCCCTGATCGCCCGGGCCGATTCTGAACTGCAGGAAACATATAAAAAAACTCCGAAGGTACGTAACTGATCCTGAAATCGACCTCTGGGCGGTGGATGAAGTCCATTTTCAGCAATATGGATCGAGTTGTCTGATGTGGGTGCCTCCGGAGGAAAAGGACCCGATATTGTTGCACCATCCTACTCGTAAGAGCGTAGGCTATTTTGGAGCTGTCCGCCTGCACGATGGCAAAATGGTTTTTCAGAGAGAGGAGGACAAGTTCAACGCTGTGACGTTCCATGAATTCCTCAAACACCTTCATCAAGTCAGTTCTCAAAGCGGACGACGCGTGGTTGTCATAATAGACAATGCAAAGTACCACCATGCCAAGCTACATGCTGATTGGCGAAACCAGCAAGAGCCTCATTTCGTTTTGGATTTTCTACCTCCCTACAGTCCCGACCTTAATCCGATTGAGCGAGTATGGAAACTGACCCGCAGATTGTGCCTGCACAACCGATACTTCCCCACATTATCTGATACTATCCACTCGGTGGAACCCCAATTCAAAGAATGGGCAACTGGCAGCGAAATCATTCGTAAATTATGCGCAATCTATTAATGCGTTGTGTATAGACCCCAATGAGGAAAGTGTAGGAAACTGCCTGGGACTGACTGTTCTCTACAACGTGCTAGCACAAAGATGCGGCCTCGAGATGAAAGCAGTCTATCTCGAAGAAGCCCACGGTAGGCTATCGCACGTTTTTTCCACCTACGTCAGCGGGAATACCACCATAGACATAGACAACATTTTCCCCTTCGGGTTCGACTTCAAGGACCACCTCGATAACCCCGAAAGGGTCCTATGGGGAAATTCTGAGCTCATCGCCGATATCTACCACAGCATCGGCTGGGCACTGCATGAGCAGGGTAAGCTCGAGGGCGCTATCCTGAACTACAGCAAGGCGATTCGTCTCAATCCCAAATACGCTAAAGCTTATCTCAACCGCGGGATCGCACTATCTATGCTGGGGCGTGAGGAAGAAGCCAGAAAAGATTTAGAGAAACAAGTATGATTCGAGGTTATCGCAACTTCGAGTCGTACTAGCTGCTAAAGATGGGAGAAACAACCTATTCTGTAAAATACTGCATAGTAGCATCGGGCACCACTGCCACTCTGGCTTTCTTGCCATAGGCTTCGGTGAGCTTTTCCAGCACCTCAGGCCATGTCCTGGCCCAAACTATGTATTCGGGAGCAGCCAGCCAGTCGGCACCTGCTATGTCGATATAAGGAGTCAGCACGATAAACCTGTTAATATCCTGGAGCGGGCCAGTAGGGCGACTCCAGAGCCTGCCCCCCAGATTTTTCCCGAAGCTCCTGACAAGATAATGAGGCACCTGGCCCTCCGGTGCATTGGCAATCAGCACCAGATCTCCCTGACTTCCCCGAAGCACGCCCCCCAGTAAAGGGATCGCCAGGACAGCCTCGTTTGCTTTGCAATAGGTATTCAGGATGACGATATCGGGCGTCTCCGCAGGCTCCGTGACGTAGACCTTTCTAGCAAGCTTCACTCCTTCGGCATAAGCAGCGATGGGGTCGCCCACAAAGATGGCTGTGGTTTGCCCTCGTCCGTTCAAAACAGTGTCGATCTTGACATCGAGCCCCGCCATTCTGGCCGCTTCGTCTATATCACGACGCATCACGTTGCCCTCATATGTGGCAACGCCTATCCCGGGGTCCGTGCCCTGGGTGAGAAGCTTCCTTATCAGATCGCGGTGATGAGCAGCCATAGTATCAATAGAGGCCACGCCGGGGAGGATAATTTTGCTCCCGCCTCCGAAGCCGGTGAGAGGATGCGGAATTAGACAGCCGATGCCTATCTTAAGGTCACAGCCCATTACCTCCGCATTGACAGCGACCGGGGTGCCATGGCTCGTCTCCCCTAAATAGGTGCAATTCTCATAGGGATTATGGTTGTAGACGGGAAATCTGCTGAGCACTGCCTCGCCCAGCTTCTTGACGAAATCCAGGCGGGTGAGCGCACCGTGTGCTCCCACTGCGGCAATGAACCTTATACTCCGATCCTTTACTCCGGCCGCTTTTAGCTCCTCTAGCACATAGGGGACGACTTCGGCCACCCTGGTGGGCCTCGACATATCGTCGAAAAGGATGGCGATCTCCTTTTTGCCCCTGGCGAGCTGTCTCATCGGCCTCGTGCCTATAGGGTTGGCGAAGGCCTCGCAGAAGCCCTTCTCGCTCAGCGCCCGGCGCCGGTGTCCCTTCATATAGCAAACGGAGACGTCCCATGATGACGGGAATTCTATCTCAAGCTCGGTATTGCCGTACCAGGCAAGCTGCGGCAGGCGAATTTTTGCAGCGTTCATCTTGTACGTCCTCCAGCGGACATTATAGGGCTGTAGGTCAATGGATGCAATGCCTGTAAAAGATGCGTTGACAGAGGGCTAGTGATGTTGCATAATTCTCGCACACGGACAGTTCCCCGTCCGGCAAGCTACATTTCCCAGAAGATACCCAGTAAAGGAGGAAGGATGCGCAGACTGCTACGGGTCAATCTTTCCAAGGGTGCAACAAAAGAAGAGGATATCCCCAAAAAGGTACAAAATGACTTCGTAGGGGCGCGCGGCTTCTGCGCCAGGTATCTCTATGATGAGGTTAAGCCTAATATCGATCCCCTGAGCCCGGAGAACAAGCTGTTTCTCACAGCAGGGCCACTGGCCGGTACGAGCGCTCAGGCCTTCTCCAAATGGATATCCGTCTCCAAGAGCCCCATTACCAACACCTATACTCGCAGCGTCGGCGGAGGCGATTTCGGCGCCTGGCTGAAATGGGCAGGCTTCGAGCTTATGATTATCGAGGGTAAGGCAGCCAAACCTGTCTACCTTTTTATCAAAGACGGCAAGTACGAAATCCTCGATGCTGCCCCTATCTGGGGCAAGACCACCAGCCAAGCCCAGGAATATTTGAAAAAACAGCACGGAGTCAAGGCACGCATGGTCTGCGTCGGTCCCGCGGCGGAGAAGCTGGTGCGTTACGGCCCCATCATCAGCGGGGAACGCGCTGCTGGCCGCGGTGGCACCGGGACAGTGATGGCATCCAAGAACCTCAAGGCTGTCGTAATCGTAGCTGATAGAAAGGAAGATATCGCGAACCCCGCTGAGTTTAAGAAGCTGGTAAAGGAACAGGTGAAGGCCATGAAGGCGGGGCTGGGCTACGATGTATTCAAGGAATACGGCACTGTGCAAGGACTGGATTATTTCTACCCTACTTTCGGCTCTATTCCCATGAAGAATTGGCGTTACGGAGAGCTGCCGAACTGGCCTGAGAACATCGGAATGTGGCCATACTCCAAGATTACGATAGCCCACGTGGGCTGCTATGCCTGCTCACTTAAATGCGGAAAAATAAGGCAAGTGCCCGACGGACCCTATAAGGGGCTCACCGTCGAGGGACCGCAGTTCGAGGGCGCTTGGGTTTTCAGCGGACCCACCGGTTGCACCGATACCAACGCAACCCTGGTTTGTAACCACATCTGTGCCGAGCAGGGTCTGGACGTGATAAGCACAGGCAATAGCATCGGCTTCGCCTATGAGCTTTTCGAGAAGGGCATATTGACCAAGAAGGATACGGATGGCCTGGTTCTGAAATACGGAGACCCTGAGCCAATGATCGCACTCGTTAAAAAGATTGCTGCTCGTGAGGGACTGGGCGACATCCTCGCTGAGGGTGTGAAGAGGGCTGCCGAGCGCATCGGCAAAGGCGCAGAGCAATATGCCATGCATGTCAAGGGACTGGAAACACCGG
>JBBIRL010000157.1:0-4688 GCA_037441825.1 Dehalococcoidia bacterium
CAGATAGTCGGGATGCAGATCATACACCATCGCTTCCGGCTGGATGCGGAACAGCTTCTGGTAAAGCTCGAGGGTAGCCTCGAAGTGCTCCATTGTCTCCAGATTCTCCAGGTCACCGATGTGCTGACTCACAAACGCATAGTTGTCCTTAGTCAAACAGAATGTGTTCTTAAGCTCGGCCCCGCAGGCCAATATCTGCTTTGTCCGGAAAGGGAGATGGACAGGGTAGGGAGCATAGCCACGCGCCCGCCTCACTATCTGAGGCTTGCTCAACTCCACTATAGCCACGCTATCATCGTAGCGGGAGTAGATGTCGCGGTTGTGCAGCAGAAAATAATCAGGAATGCCCTTGAGCCGCTGCAATGCTTCGTCATTGTCCCTGGCGATAGGCTCCTCACTGAAGTTGCCGCTGGTCATCACCAGTGGCAGGCCGGTCTCTCTGAGCAATACATGGTGCAGCGGAGTATAAGGCAGCATCACCCCGAGATATCTGAGATTAGGAGCCACCGATGGCGATATCGTAGAGTCCTCTCTCCGTCTCAACAGCACTATGGGGCACTGTGCCGAGGTCAGCAACTCCTCCTCTTTTTCAGATACCAGGCAATGCCTCTTCACGTCGTCCATCTTGGCAACCATTATGGCCAGGGGTTTGAAGGGACGCCTTTTTCTCTCCCTGAGCAGCTTGACCGCCTTCTCGCTGGTGGCATCGCAGGCCAGGAGAAAGCCGCCGAGTCCCTTCACAGCCAGAACTTTACCTTGCTTGAGAAATCCGGCAGCGGTAGCCAGAGCATCGTCGCACAGCACAGGACTTCCAGCACCGTCAACCAGCTTCAAACTGGGACCGCACCTGGGGCAGGCATTGGGTTGAGCATGGAAGCGGCGGTCCAAAGGGTTCTCATATTCGCGCTGGCATCGAGGACACATCTTGAAGCTGCGCATGGTGGTCTTGGGGCGGTCATAGGGAATGTCCTTGATGATGGTGAAGCGAGGGCCGCAGTTGGTGCAGTTGGTAAACGGATAACGGTAACGCCTGTCGCTTGGAGTCAAAACCTCTCCCAGACAGGGCTTACAGGTAGCGATGTCAGGCGAGATAAGCTGATACTTGCCCTCCTCGGCAATGCTGTGTCTAATCTCAAAGCCGCTGTAGTCCTGCGGTGTATGGCTGGTTACAGAGACGTCTTCCAGACGCGCCAGAGGCGGTGCCAGAGCTACCAGCTCATCGAGGAATCTGTCTAAAGCGCTCCTCTCACCCTCCACCTCGATCCTAACATCGCCCGAGGTGTTGCATACCCATCCCTTGAGATTGTGTTTGGTGGCAAGCTGATAGACAAAGGGGCGAAAGCCGACCCCTTGCACCACACCGCGCACGCTGATGCGCAAAAGCTCTAAATTCCCTACCTTAATTGCGCACCTCCACTAATTCATATTATACAGGAAAGGGACGTTCAGGGGAAATTCGAATCACACTCGCGCCTCTAAGTTGAACACCTCTTAAATAAGCCTTATAGTATTGCAGAGGGTGAAAATGGGTAACAGCAAGATCCTTGTCGTTGAAGACGACCGTAACCTGCTCGATGTCCTGAAGTACAACCTCGCCAAAGAAGGCAATGACGTACTCACCGCTGCCGATGGTATAGAGGCATTAGATGTTGCCCGGAGCAAGAAGCCCAACCTGATTGTCTTGGATATTATGCTTCCCAAGCTGGATGGATTCGAGGTCTGCCGTATCCTGCGCAGGGAGATGACTGTGCCCATCCTCATGCTCACCGCCAAGGCTGAAGAAACCGACAAGGTGGTTGGCCTTGAGCTGGGGGCAGATGACTACATGACCAAGCCCTTCAGCATGAGAGAGTTCCTAGCCCGCATAAGGGCCATGCTGCGCCGCGCAGAGATGATGACGGCTACAAGCTCTGCTCAAGAAGCGATTCCATCGTTAATTAAGGTCGGCGAGCTAGAGATAGATTTCGCTCGCCACAAGGTATCCCGAAGCGGTACAATTATCGACCTGAGCCCCAAGGAGTTCGACCTCCTTGCCTTCCTGATTAAGAACAAAGAGCAGGTATTCAGCCGCGATCAGCTACTGGAGAAGGTCTGGGGCTATGATTACGCCGGCGATACCCGCACTGTAGACGTCCACATAAGGTGGCTAAGACAAAAGATCGAAGCAGACCCAGCAAGCCCCGGTCACCTTTTGACCGTGCGGGGCATCGGCTACAAATTCGAGGGGTAACAGTGTTTCGCAGTATCAGATGGCGCATAGGCATAGTTTTCGCCGTATTTGTCATAGCATGTATAAGTGGTCTTGGCGCTTATTTGTCCCACCAGGCCAGAGATGAATCCCTGGGGCACCTCAGTTTTATTATCGTCATTGGAGATGTCATTGCCGCAATCATCGCTATTTTGCTGGCGTTTCAAATATTGCGAATCACCACCGAGCCAATCAAAAAGTTAACTCACTTGTCCAGAAAAGTGGCTGAAGGCGAACTTGAACTTGACCAGGATGTCCAGGTAACGTCCCGGGACGAGGTGGGCGAGCTTGCTGTAGCATTCAAGCAGATGGCAACCAGGCTCAAGCAAATGGTAGCCCTCATCACTAACGAGCGCGATAGGATGGCAACTATCCTATCCAACATAGATGATGCCATCTTCATGATAGACAGTGACAGCAAAATAACCACAATGAACCGGGCAGCAGAGCATATCTTCCAGGTTTCAGAGAAGAAAGCGCTGGGACATACCTTTATTGAAGTAGTGCGTGACCATGAGATCAACGGGGTACTTCAGAGCTGTTTGAGCACAAGAAAACAGCAAACCAGAGCTGTGGAGATAAAGCCCCAAAAGCAGTCCTTGACAATTATAGCCACGCCCTTACAGGGTGATGGCGGCTGTCTGGTGCACATCCAAGACCTTACCGAGTTGCGCAGGCTCGAAATGGTGCGCCGGGATTTCATCTCGAATATATCCCACGAACTTCGCACTCCTATAGCCTCAGTCAAGGCCCTGGCTGAAACACTGAGTGAGGGTGCTATCGAAGACCCCGCGGTAGCGAAAGATTTTTTGAACAGGATAAATGTCGAAGCGGATAAATTGGCTCAAATGGTGCAGGAACTGGGAGAGCTATCCCACATCGAGAGCGGCGAAGCACCCCTTAACAAAAGACGCATCAACATCGCCGATGCTATAGGGCACGCTGTAGACAGGCTCAGGGCACAGGCTGACCGCGCGGGGCTCAACTTCGATTTTGTTATTCCTCCTACCCTGCCTGAGGTGTTGGCTGACGAGGCCCGCGTGGAGCAGGTTCTGGTCAACCTCATCCATAATGCCATCAAATTCACGCCATCCGGTGGCAGAATTAGTATTTCCGCCAAATCCGGGGATACTGATATTTTAGTTTCAATAGCCGACACAGGCATCGGCATTTCCGCAGACGATTTGCCCCGGATTTTCGAGCGTTTCTACAAGGCTGATAAGTCTCGCATTGGCAAAGGCACAGGGTTGGGCCTGGCTATCGCCAAGCACATCGTTGAAGCCCACGGCGGTAAGATTTGGGCGGATAGTGTAGAAAGGAAAAGCTCCACTTTCAGCTTCACTCTGCCTCTTGAGCAGAAGCCTCAATAACCCACAAAAAGTTTAACAAAGCTTTAACAAAACCTTAAACACCTCTTAACAATCGCCTGCTAGTATCAATTTAGAACGATGAAGAAAATCCTGTTTGTATGTGTTCATAATGCAGGCCGAAGCCAGATGGCTGAGGCCTTTTTTAATCATTATGCCAAGAGCAAGGCACAAGCCTTTTCTGCCGGAACTCAGCCAGCCAGCCACACGGACAGCACTGTGTTGCAGGCTATGAAAGAGATAGGAACAGACATCAGCTCCCAGCGCCCCAAGATGCTGACCCTCGAGATGGTGGAAAGCGCTGACAAAGTTGTCACCATGGGCTGTGGAGTGGAAGGTGTTTGCCCCGCTACCTTTGTTCCCACCGAAGATTGGCAATTGGAAGACCCCGAAGGCAAACCCATAGAGCGGGTAAGAGCTATTCGAGACGAGATCGCAGCAAAGGTAAAAAATTTGATTGAGGAATTACAGGATATCCTGCCTGGCTCGAGTACCTTATAAATAACGGAAACAAAGTAATCAGGAGGCAAAAAGTGAAAACTGGAAAGAGATGGAAATGGTTTATATTTCCTATGGTAGCGGCTGTGCTCGTGGCAACAATTTTACTTACGGGATGCAGCAGCACCACCCCCGGTGGTGGCAGCACGACTACCGGGACGCCAACTCCCACAGCTACAACTACAGCGACGACGCCATCACAATCAGTGAGCCTGAACGGTGCGGGCAGCACATTCGCTTATCCTCTGTATACCAAGTGGTTTGACGTATATTTCCAGCTCACAGGCGTGAAAATAAACTATAATCCGGTGGGCTCCGGCGCAGGCATCAACCAGATTACAACAGGTACCATTGACTTCGGCGCCAGTGACGCTATCATGACAGATGCACAGCAAGCGGCGGCGGCGGCCGCGGGCGGCCCGATTCTGCATATACCGACGGCCGCCGGTGCAGTCGCTGTAATCTACAACCTGCCCGGTATCCCCTCGGGACAGCTCAGGCTGACAGGTGATGTGCTGGCGAAGATATACCTGAAACAAATAACCAACTGGAATGACCCGCAGATAACGGCCCTC
>JBBIRL010000158.1:0-4621 GCA_037441825.1 Dehalococcoidia bacterium
GGAGAACGGAAGTAAGATAACCATTTCCGTTCACCCTTCGACTGGCTCAGGTGAGCGTAGAATTTTGCATTCCCCCTGGAGGGAGGGGCTAGGGGAGGGAGAGAACTAGTTTCACCCTCACCTAACCTCTCCCGTCAAGGGAGAGGAATTAAACTGTTCAGGAGTCGTCGATGAAATACGATATAGCCGTCCTGCCCGGGGACGGCATTGGTCCCGAGGTTGTAGCGGAGGCAGCCAGAGTCCTGCAAGCCGTGGGACATAAATATGGCCACAAGTTCGCTCTCCATTACGGTTATGTTGGTGGAGCCTCCATAGATAGATACGGAGAAGCCCTGACCAGGGACACCCTGACGCTGTGCAAAAAGTGCCACGCTGTGCTACTGGGAGCGGTGGGCGGCCCCAAGTGGGACGATCCCTTGGGCAAGGTGCGCCCCGAGGACGGTCTGCTCGCCCTGCGCAAGGAGCTTAAGCTGTTCGCCAACCTGCGACCGGTTAAGGTACTCCCCATGCTCGCAGACCACACCACACTCAAACCCGAGGTCGTGCGAGGCGTAGACCTGCTGGTGGTGCGCGAGCTTACCGGCGGACTCTATTTCGGCAGGCCGAAACGTCGCTGGCAGACCTCCAGAGGCAGGCGCGCGGTGGACAGCATGTCCTACTCCGAGATGGAGATAGAGCGCATTCTCCGCGTCGGCTTCGAACTGGCGCGAAGGCGCAAGAAAAAGCTAACCTCGGTAGACAAAGCCAATGTACTGGAGACATCGCGGCTGTGGCGCCAGATTGCCACCGAGCTTGTTCCCGAATACCCTGATATCCAGTTGGAGCATCAACTCGTGGATAGCTGCTCCATGCGGCTCATCCAGCGTCCCACGGAGTTCGACGTCATCGTCACCGAGAACACCTTCGGCGACATATTGACCGATGAAGCCTCGATGCTGGCAGGCTCCATGGGTATGCTGCCCTCGGCCAGCCTCGCCGGGATACCGAAAAAGGGCAACTCTATATTCGGCCTCTACGAGCCTATCCACGGCAGTTCCCCCAAACGCGCTGGACTGAACATGGCTAACCCCATCGCCACCATTCTCAGCAGCGCCATGATGTTACGCTACTCTCTGGGACTCATCAAGGAGGCTGAGGTAATCGAAAAGGCTGTGAACAAAGTCCTCGATGATGGCTACCGCACCTACGACATCATGAGCGAGGATATGACGAAGGTCGGCACCCGTGAAATGGGCGACCTCATCGCGAGCAGGATTTAGAGCTTTTCCCCAACATAGAGTTTCCCCTCCCTTTAATCCCTCCCGCTAGGGGAGGGAAATTTTTGTAATACCTCTCCCCTTGACGGGAGAGAGGTTAGGCGAGGGTGAAACATCGCTCCTTAGAGCGCGTTGGCTGCGCCCTACAAGCTGACCACTGAACGCTATCAACTGGCCGCTCCTTGACAGTTCCATCACCCTAAAGTACAATTTTCAGGAGGTCGTGCTAGATGGGGAGACAGCGGTGCCCTGTACCCGCAATCCGCTATAGCGGGATCGAATCCCCGCTCGAGGCTCTGCTCTTTCCGGGACTGTCTTCTGTCCATCGGTGATGAACACTGGGTCCTGCGCGGCAGAACGCTATGAACCCCGTCAGGTCCGGAAGGAAGCAGCGGTAAATAGTAAATTCTGGGTGCCGCAGGAGCACCTGGTGGGAGCCGGTGCCAGGGATAAGCCGGAGGGGGAGAGTCGACAGTGGGTGCACGGCCTTAAACTTTGCCATTGTGCAACAAAATTAAATTTCAAATTCTAGGAGGGCAAGCTAAATGGAATTAGGTCTGGCAGGCAAAACGGTTATCGTCACCGGCGGAGGCTCCAACATCGGTCGCGCCATCACATTCGCTTTCGCCAGAGAGAAATGCAATGTGGTCATCGCCGACATTGATGAGGAGCAAGGAAAGAAAGTGGCTAAAGAGGCCAGCGCCATGGGTGGCAAAGCCATCGGCATTAAGACAGACGTAACCGACTACGCTTCTGTCGAGGCAATGGTCAAGAAGACCATAGGGCAGTTCGGCGGCGTTGATGTCCTGGTCAACAACGCTGGCTTTGTATCCAACAAGCTCTTCATGAAGAAGCCCAAGGAGGAATACGAGAAAGAGATCAAGATCAACTATCTGGGCGTGGTCAATTGCACCAGGGTAGTATTGGACCACTTTGTAGAAAAGAAAGCGGGCAAAATTGTGAACATCGCCTCCGATTCCGGCCGCGTGGGCGAGCCCAGAGAGGCAGTTTACTCCGGGACCAAAGGCGCTGTTATCGCTTTCGCCAAAGCTATAGCCAAAGAGATGGGCAGGTTCGGCATAAACGTCAATACCATTTGCCCCGGAGCCACCATCCCTGAAAAGCCAGGCACGGCGGGCAAGGACAGCATGTGGGCTGGCGACGTCACCCAGGAAATGATTCCCGCCGAGGTTAAGGATAAAATAATCAGCCAGTATCCCCTGCAGCGCATGGGCAAGCCAGAGGATACGGCCAACGCCGCAGTGTTCCTGGCCTCTGATGGTGCTGCCTTCATCACAGGCCAGACTCTCAGCGTCAGCGGCGGCTTCTCCATGTGCTAGGATATATTTCGGCAGAGCTATGGCCGCCTTAAAACGCGGAGAAAAAGGAGAACGACAAGGCGTGGAAGATATCAGACCCATTGACATTATGAACTATCCCTTCTGGAACCCTCATGCCTGGGATGGCAGGGAGTTCCAAATCCTGGCAGCCACTATGATGAGGTCGCATACCGGGCCCGGCTCCGAGTTCCCCCGGAATATCCTCATCGATACCCTGAAGAAGCCGGCCCCGCGCTTACCCGTCACCATCCCCTCCACCGATGAATTCGTGGCTATGATGGATATAGAGGGCTACGACAAGATATTCATCCCTGCCATCAGGATGTGGTCTAACTGGGAGAAGAAGCTCATCTGGAACTACACCATCGACGAGGTTTACGAGCACATTAAAGACTATCCCGACCGCCTGATACCTGTCGTCGGTTACAACCCTTATCGCATCGAGGAGAGCCTGGAGGAGATGGAGAGGGGAGTCAAGGAATACGGGGCTAAGTACTGCTATTTCCACTCGCTGACCTTCGGCGTGCCCCTCAACGACAGGAGGCTCTATCCCTGCTATGCCAAATGCAGTGAACTGGGGATTCCCGTCGGGATGCAGACCGGCCACGCAGCCGAGCTTTTCCCCAGTTGGCCCGGGCGTCCCATTTACCTCGACGAGGTAGCCCTGGACTTCCCCGGGCTCACCATCATCGGCTCCCACACCGGCTGGCCCTGGGGTAATGAGTTGGTAGCCATGGCCTGGAAACATCCCAACGTTTACTGCGACTGCTCCGCCTGGATGCCCAAGCTCCTGTCCAAAATGCATCCCGAAATGTTTACCTTCATGTCATTCTGGGCAGGCCAGGAGAAGGTCCTCTTCGGCACCAATAACATGGGGCTGGCAGCGTTCAAGAAGCAGTTCCTGGAGTTGCCGCTGAGCGATGAAGCCAAGAGAATGATAATGCGCGAGAATGCCATAAAAGTGTTTAAACTGAAAAACGCAAAACCCGAAAAGAAAAACGCCAGGAAGAGAAAATAAGCGCAGGGAGCTCTAAACTACTTGGAATCTAAGCTATTTGGGAACAGTCGGTCATCTATTGCAGAGCGGCTGTTCCCAAAGCTTTCTCAGGGCATATCTGTACTGGAGTACGAATTGAAGAGGGAAAGCACAGAATCATCTATAGCTGAGGCAAAAAGGCAGTTGCGCCATCTCAACGCCCGGGCGATTAAGGGGCTAGGACAACACTTCCTCATCGACCACAGTGTGCTGGAGAAGATAATCTCCACCGCTGAGCTTGAGCCCACCGACACAGTAATAGAGGTAGGCCCGGGATTGGGGATACTGACCGAAGAGCTGCTGAAAAGGGCAGGAAAGGTAATCGCTATAGAGGTTGACTCCAAGCTCGCGTCGGCCCTTAAAAAAAACCTCTCTAAGTTTCCCCGGTTAACCGTACTGAATGCCGATGTCTTACAAACAGACCCGCGAGAGTTAATTGATAGAAAGAAGAATTACAAGGTTGTCGCCAACCTGCCCTACTATATCGCCGCCCCGATACTGCGCCACTTCCTCGAAGCATCGCTTAAGCCCAGCCTCATGGTTGTCATGGTGCAGAAAGAGGTGGGCCAAAGCATAGTGGCTGCTCCGGGCGACATGAGCATCCTTGGCATCAGCGTACAGCTTTACGGCAAGCCCACTATCGTGGACTATGTACCTGCACAGAGCTTTCATCCCCAGCCCAAGGTCGATTCCGCCATTGTGCGTATAGAGGTCTACACAAAGCCAGCAGTAGATGTGACAGACATTGCCGGTTTCTTCGAGGTGGTCAAGGCGGGGTTCAGTGCGCCACGCAAGCAGATACGAAACTCCCTTGCCTTGGGACTGCGACTTACATCAGCAGAGGCTGAAGAGCTTTTAGAAAAAGCGGGCATAAAGCCGCAGCGACGTCCCGAGACCCTATCATTGGAAGAATGGGCACATTTGCACCTAGTATTCACCAGCAGAGATATTAAAATTAAGCCGTCCTGCTGACGGTTGACTAATGATGA
>JBBIRL010000159.1:0-4621 GCA_037441825.1 Dehalococcoidia bacterium
CAAAAAGCAAAAGTATGCGGCTGCCCGAACATGGTGAGCATGCCCTGGTAATCCATCCCTCCATCCAACAGAGGCGGCTTCAAAGCCTCCACATCGACAGAAAGCTTCGTTTGTGTTCCCGATTTCGGATTGCTCGAGGCTTCCAGGTGGTATTCGAAGGGAACCACATTGCCACTGAAGTCCTTTTTCGGATACCAACGGTCTACACTGCCACCCCTTGGGTGATACGTGATATCCAGATTCTCCTCCGTGACGTCGAAAGGAGGCTTATACAGGTTGGGCAACGGCCGGAAATGGTATCTCCTGTCAACATAGCGCTTCTTCTCAGAGATGTCGGCTATGTTAAGTATTCGGCAGTTGAAGCCGAAAAACTTGCCCATAGCGTTGTAGCTATAGATATGGACTAAGGTGTATATTTTCCCGGTTTCCTTTGACTTGACATACGCTTCGATATCCCAGGATTGAGATTCGTACCCCGGATGCCATCCTACGGCGGAGGGCAGCGTAAAATGCTGCTCCGCGCCCTTGTAGGCGAAGGGGTAGTGTTTCCACGATCTGTCTTTCCAGAAAGGCAAGGACTGCACATCTCCTGTCTGCAAGATAAGGGCATCGCTTTCAGACTTCATAGTACCCTCCTTTCGAACTCAGCAGGCGTCAGTGCAGGATGTATCTTTTTATCCTTCACCCCTCAATTTTGAGCTCCCACCGGCAGAAAGGCTCATTGGGGCTTTTGCGGGGAGGCCGCTCCAGAGGCGTCACCTTTATCTTCGGGTTATGCAGAAACTTCTCCATCACCGGCTGCTCCATCTTATAACAAAGCTGCTGTATCTTCTCAGGCGCGAACGCTTCCAGGAACTCACATGTGATGCATTTAGTGGTAGTGGATATGACGTGATTGGGGCTCTTGATATCGACTTCGCCGCCGAAAAGCTCCGACTCCGTATGGCCGTCGGGAGCTAACTGAATGACCTTCAGGGAATCGAGGACGGTATTCAGCTTGATATTCCCCAACTCGACCCAAACGGGAATCATTCTATCGGCCTGAATAAGCAGTGCTTGCAGAGCGCAGTCGTCGGCGGCGTCAGAGCCGAATTTCTCCGAGACGACCTGCACCCAGGCCCCTTGAATGCCGAGGTAGGCACCCTGCCATGACTTCATCAGCTTGACCAGGAACTCCTTGGAAAAATCCTCCCATTTCAGGTGATGGTTATACGGTCCGCTGTAGTCTTTTAGCTCCTTCTTCATCTTGCATCTCCTTTCTGCAAAGCACCGCGTCTCTTGAGCATCAGTGCCTTCAAATTTTGGCCACCAGGTCAGCGACAAAAGCGGCCAGGTTCCTCTTTGCCGGCCTCGAGTTTCTGTACAGGGTAAACACATTGAGCAAATACCAGGGGTGCAGCAGGAAACAAAGCGCCGCCTTTTTCCAGAGCAACTCGCCATCAGAGTCGAGAATCCGGTCGAATGGCTGTACGCTGCTCTGCATATTGTCCGAAATGGAACGAATGGCTATGAAAGGAATCTGCCGGGCTGAGGCTATCCTGGCAATCCAGTAGCTTTCCATATCTACAATATCCGCATGGTAGGTTTCGCTCAATCCCTGCATCTTCTGGGTACTAGCATTCAGTTGCAGCACTGTGACACCGCTGCCCAGATGGAAGCGGGTTGCCCTGTCCCCGGCTCCTTGTGATGCCAGAGAAAGCAGATTGGCATCGGGAGCACATGGTTCATCCTGTTTTTCCTGTCCCGACCCAGTTTGACCATACAGCGTTGAGCAGACCACAACATCGCCAATCCGTAGCTCCGGATTCAGCGCCCCGGCGAAGCCAAGAGAGATTATTGCTGTAACCGGATAGCGCTCCAGAACGAACTGCGTTGCGTTCTCGGCCCGCTGCCTGCCCATGCCGGTTTGCACCAGCAGAGTATCTTTGCTTTTGAGTTTGCCGCGGTACAGCCTGAAGCCACATCTGGCAACCGACTCTTCGATGACCATCTGTCTGCGCAGGTCTACAACCTCCTGCCCGAATGCACCCGTGATAGCCAGCATCGACACCTCCGGGCGAGCCTGAGCTACCAGTCTTATGCCAGTATTATCCAACTTTGTCAAGTACACCTTGCGGGCAAGCGCGGGTAAAATTGTGCAGGGCAAGGGGGATTAGTCCAATTCTCTTCTCCTCAAAAGAAGAGAGAATAGACGAAGTACTTACTACATTGAATAACGCTACGTATTCTTGAGGCTTTGTTAATTTTAGAGTACACTGGGTAATCGAGTATAGAGTGGAGGTGTCTCTAATGAAGGCTTTAGTAATATATGACTCAGTTTACGGAAATACGGAGAAAATCGCCAGAGCTATTGCCGAAGCTCTTACACCATCCGGTGAGGTTAAGGTACTCCGCCCGGGCGAGGTGGATCACTCGGAATTGCAATCCGTTGACCTTCTCATAGTCGGTTCTCCGACCCAGGGAGGCAGGCCAACGAAGGCGATTCAAGACTTCCTTAACAAACTTCCGGAGTCTGCTATTAAAGGTGTCAATGTAGCTGCGTTCGATACCAGATTCTCAACGAAACTGGTCGCAATCTTTGGTTATGCCGCAGGGAAAATCGCTAACAGCCTCAAAACGAAGGGCAGTACTCTCATTTTGCCTCCTGAAGCCTTCTTCGTCAAAGGCAAAGAGGGACCATTGAAAGAGGGAGAACTGGAGCGGGCTGCCGGTTGGGCTAAAAGAATTTTAGAGAGTAAGAAGTAATTTTATAACCACCCCTCCCCCCAAAAAAATTGAGGAGAAAAACGTGCCGCAGGAAATCAAAACCATTAATTTCAGTGGCGTCAATTGCTACCTGGTAAAAACCGGCACCGGTTATATCCTGATCGATACCGGTTTTCCCTCTAAGCGCGCTGCCCTTGAAAAAGAGCTTGCCAGCGCGGGCTGCCAGCCTGGAAATCTTAAGCTCGTAATATTAACCCATGGAGATATTGACCATGCCGGCAATTGCGCTTATCTCCGTGAAAAGTACGGTACAAAAATAGCCATGCACAGTAGCGATTCAGGAATGGTCGAACGCGGAGACATGAGCTGGAACAGAAAAGCTAAACCGGACAAATTCTCCATAATCTTCAGGATAATGTCGCTAATGGCACCTTTCTTCAGGCCAGGGAAATTCGATATATTTAAACCGGATTTAACTATCGATGAAGGTTTTAATCTCTCTGAATACGGGTTCGATGCTAAAGTTCTTCATATTCCGGGGCACTCAAAGGGTTCCCTGGGAATCCTGACAACTGACGGCGACCTGTTTTGCGGCGACTTGCTTTACAATATTTTTGGCAAACCAGGTATCCGTTTTATCGACGATCTAGCAGACTTTAATGCCAGTGTTGAAAAACTGAAGAAGTTAAACATAAAGACCGTATACCCCGGGCATGGCAAGCCATTTTCCATAGACGTGTTCCTGAAAAACAACCGATAACTCGATATCGTCAAGGGTTGAGCCGAACTCTCGGTCTGCAACTAATGGGCAAAGCTAACGATACCATACGAAACTTGACATATTATTACATTTGTTGTATAAAGCTACCCTACTAGCACTTTAGTAGTATTCGCAAAGGAGAGCCTGAAGCAACCGGATGGCTTAACTAATGGGAAAACGGAGTGCTGAGTGTGGAGGACCAAACGATATAGCAGGATCGGCATAAAGAAGAATTAGACCGACCTTTCCGAGAGAGATTGATTTGGTGGTTGATGAGGTAGCGTAATACAGTCATCTCAGCTTGCTCGACCAGGAATTCTCAGGCAGAGCGTATCTGAAACTGCGGAAGGTTTATGATATAGTATGTCGAGTAAGGTTGGAATCTCCGAAGAAAGTGGTAGCAGAGCGCCTCTTCCACAACGATATGGGCTTGCCCACCTCAATATGTGGAATGTCTACTCGTATGTTTACGATTTACTACCCAGATATTTCAGGTCGTATCAAAAACTGTTAGCCGATGTCATCTCAGCAGTGGAGACGAATACTCCTAAGGGCGGCAATGTACTGGATTCAGGTTGCGGTACAGGCAACTTCTCAGTCGGATTAGGGCTTAGAGGTTACAATATTGAAGGTATAGACATATCCCGTGCAATGTTAGAAAGAGCGAGGCTAAAAAAGAAGAAGACAGGTTTACGAAACGTTGAGTTCAAAGAGTGGGACATAGAGAAGGGCCTTGCCCTGTATCCGGATGCTAACTTCGACTGCGTTGTTTCTGTTCATGCTTTGTATACTTTGCGAGAACCCGAGGCTGCTATCCGTGAGTATTTGAGGGTGCTCAAGCCAACGGGGCACTTAATTATGGCTGAACCTCGCTCCCCTGTCAGGATAGTTCCAATTGCCAAGGAAATCTATCGTGAGGGCGGCTTGGCGGATGTGGTTAAACTCCTTTTGACTCAATCGGGGGTGGGGGTTTGTAATTTGCTCATCGGGAAAAGGCTGAGAAATGGCAGTTATCATTACTGGGATGAGGAGAGACTGAGGGATGTACTCCAAGGCGCTTGCTTCCGGATTGACGGTGTGGTGCCTGCGTATGCCGCAGGTTGTGACCTGCTAGCCACTGCGGTGAAGCCCAGGCACTGCTTTCAAATGAACGGT
>JBBIRL010000160.1:0-4615 GCA_037441825.1 Dehalococcoidia bacterium
GAGACGCTGGGCCAGAAGCAGCCAGTCGAATGCCTCACCATCGATTAAGTAGCAGTAATGATATTCGCCATGATTTTCTTCGGGCCAGCCCCAGAGCCCGATAGCCTCAAGCAGGGCGATATGCCAGGGCTTCCCGCTGGCGATGGCTTGCTTCAGGTGTTGCACCGCCTCACTATCGCCGACAGAGGTCATTGGGCAAGGATTTGCACTATCTTGAGCCATTTAACCCGCCCCGTTCGGCAAGCAGCAATACCTCTTTCACTGATTACCCCGAATAAATTATCATCCCATATATGCGCCGATTTCGCAATACCAGCTTGATAACATTTCACAACCTTTCACTTATCAAACCCTCTGTTCCGCTTGAAAAATGCCTCCACCTCGCTCAGGCTCCTCGTGTTTAAGATATGTTCAGCCTCACACCAACCCCGCCGCGCCACACCGACCCCGAATCTTATCAACTCTAAATGCTGCGCCCTGTGAGCATCGGTGCAGATAACCAATTTCACGCCAAGCTCTTTCGCTCTCAGCACATGTATATCCTTCAGGTCCAGCCTCTCGGGCATAGCATTTATCTCCAGCGCCGTGTTCGTCCTCACCGCAGCCTTGAAAACCTCCTCCAAGTCAACGTCTATCGGCTCACGCTCTCCAATGAGCCTGCAGGTAGGATGAGCCAGTATATCTATATGAGGGTTCTCCAGAGCACGGATAATCCTCTTGGTCATCTTGTCCCTGTCCTGCCCCATCGCAGAATGTACAGCAGCGACCACAACATCGATCTCACTTAAAAGCTCATCGGGGTAATCAAGGACACCGTCTGAACGTATATCCACTTCGATCCCAGTGAACAAACGAATGCCCTTCAGCTTGCGGCCTACCTCTTTTATCTCGGCCATCTGCTGCCTCAGCCTTTCCTCGTTCAAACCATGTGCGATACCCCTGCCTGAAGAGTGGTCGGTAATCGCCAGATACTTGTAGCCGCGAGCCTTTGCAGCAATTACCATTTCCTCAATAGTGTCATGCCCGTCGCTCCAATCGGTATGGACATGAAAGTCTCCCTTTATATCAGTAACCTCTATAAGACGGGGCAGCGCCTTTTTCTCTGCCATCTCTATCTCGTTGTGCGCTTCTCGCAGCTCTGGAGGGATATACTGAAGTCCAATCCTCCTGTAAAAAGCCTCTTCGGTGGTGAATTTCTCTACTTCTCCCGTCTTCACCACAGTGATGCCATACTCGCTCAGGCTCAGCCCTTGCCTGACAGCCCTTTCTCTCAGGGCTACATTATGCTCCTTACTGCCGGTGAAATGCTGAAACAGCGAGCCGAAGGAATCGTGCTCCACCATCCTGAGGTCTACCTGAAGGCCATTCTTAACAATGATGCTGGCCTTGGTCGGCCCCTGCGCCAGGACCTCCTCCACCATAGGGAGGCGCACAAATGCTTTAATCACGCTCTCAGGGTCATCGGCAGTGCCCATGATATCTATGTCGCCTATGGTCTCTTTGAAACGGCGCAGACTGCCTGCCGGGGTCAGGTTGCGCACGCCGGTCTGTTTTTTCAGAGCAGCCACAATCTCTTCAGCCAGCGGCAGTGCCTCGCCCAACGGGATGCGCCTGTCCTTACGACGTAAAGTCTGGATATGGTGAAGTATGTTCTCAGCGGTCTTTTCACCCAGGCGCTCCAGAGAAGCTACCCTGCCCTCCAGAATCGCCTTCTCCAGCTCGTCCACGTTTGATATACCCAGCTCTTTGGAAAGGCGCAGCGCTGTCTTGGGGCCGACGCCGGGGATAGTCATCAGGTTGACAACGCCTTCGGGGAATTCAGAACGGAGCTTCTCGTAAGCCTCGAGCCTGCCGGTGGTCAATAGCTCGGCTATCTTGTTGGAGATGGCCTCGCCGACGCCGGGGATTTCGCGGAGCCTGCCCTCTTTCATCAACTGCTCCAGTTCCTCGGGCAGGGTTTCGATAGCGCGGGCTGCCTTCTGGTAAGCCCTGATTTTAAAGGGGTTATCCTCCTTCAGTTCGAGGAGGTCGGCCATGTCCTGGAACACCTGAGCGATGGCCGCATTGTTCATGGTGGTTCATTTCCCGCAGCACTTCTTGTATTTCTTGCCGCTGCCGCAGGGGCAGGGATCGTTACGCCCTATCGCTTTCCCCGCAGGGACTTTCTCCTTTTCCCGCGGCTTTTCCTGCTTCACTATGCCCACATGGTAAATGGTATGCACAATGTCGTGCTGCACGCCGGCCATGAGCTCCTGGAACGCCTCATGCCCTTGCGTCTTGTAAGCCACCAGCGGGTCTCGCTGTGCCAGTGACTGCAGCCCGATGCTCTGACGCATGTTCTCCATAGCAGTGAGATGCTCCACCCAGCGGCTGTCAAAGGCACGCAGCATCACCAGCCTCTCCACAACCCTCATGTTTTGCGGCCCGAGCTCCTTCTCACGCTCCTCATAAAGGGATTCTGCATATTCTTCAAGCTTCTGTTCGGCCTCCTTACGACTCATCTTAGAGAAGGCGTCTTTGTTGAGTTGAGGGGGCAGAGGAAGAATGGCGTTGACACCGGCAACAAGTCCCTCGAGGTCCCATTCATCGCTGCGCTCATCGCCGAGATGGTTATGTATAACATCCCTGAGCGCATCCCTGATCATATCCTGTATATTTGCTTTCAGGTCAGCCCCGCTCAGTATCTTTCTTCTCTCTTCATAGATTACTTCGCGCTGCGTATTGACCACATCGTCATAGTCCACCAGGTGCTTGCGGATATCGAAATGGTAGGCTTCAACCTTCTGTTGGGCATTCTCAATAACCCTGCTCACCATACCGTGCTCCAGCGGCGTGTCCTCATCGAACCCGGCCCACTCCATAAACCCCTTAACACGGTCGCCGCCGAACCTGCGCATTATATCGTCCTCGAGCGACACATAGAAGCGCGAGCTGCCCGGGTCACCCTGACGCCCGGCACGGCCCCGCAACTGGAAGTCTATGCGCCTCGCCTCATGGCGCTCCGTGCCGACGATATGCAGTCCGTCCAGTTGCACCACTTTATCATGCTCAGCCTGCCACTCCTGGGGGTCTCTTCCTTCAGGGTTGCCGCCCAGGATAATGTCCACGCCGCGCCCTGCCATATTCGTGGCGATAGTAACAGCACCTGAGTGCCCAGCCTGCGCCACTATCGCCGCCTCTTTCTCATGATACTTGGCATTGAGCACCTGATGCTGAATGCCCTTCTTTTGCAGCATCTGGCTCAGATGCTCCGATTTCTCAATGGAGACCGTGCCTACCAGCACCGGACGCCCCTCTTTATTCATCTCTTCAATCTCCCGAACCACCGCCCGGAACTTGGCTTCCTCGTTCTTGTATATCTGGTCCCGGTACTCCTCGCGAATCAAGTCTTTGTTTGTGGGGATAACCACCACATCGAGCTTGTATATCTTGTCGAACTCCTCAGCTTCGGTAACTGCCGTGCCGGTCATCCCAGCAAGCTTCTTATATGTGAAGTAATCTGTACTGGAATCAGGCTTCTTACGAACACGGAAATAGTTCTGGAAGGTGATGGTAGCCATAGTTACGCTTTCCCGCTGAATCTTCACGCCTTCCTTGGCCTCTATAGCCTGGTGCAGCCCATCGGAGTAGCGGCGGCCCAACATCTGCCTGCCCGTGAACTCATCAACAATGATGACTTCCTGGTCTTTGACCATATAATCGCGATCCTTCAAATAGAATTGTTTAGCTCTGAGGGCAGACTTCACATGATGATCGTTTTTGAGCCTTTCCTCAATGCGGGTTAAATCCTCCTCCTGCGGGTCATCTCTGCCATACATGTATTTATCGCCAAACTCGGCAGCTATTCTATTCTCCCCGCGGGGCGTCAGAAATAGACTCTGTTCCTTCTCATCGAAACGGTAATCGTACTCGCTGTTCACTTTGGCTAAGGCAGCTTCTTTCCCTACTTCCTTGCCCATCTCGTCAACTTCGCGCTCGCTAATCCCTTTCAAGTTGCGGACAGCGCGCGCTGCTTTAACATATATGGCAGTTGCCTCCTCTGCAGCGCCGCTGATGATGAGAGGGGTACGCGCTTCATCTATAAGGATGTTGTCCACCTCATCAACGATGGCGTAATTGAGGTCACGCTGCACGCACTGGGAGAGATCGGCCACCATGTTGTCTCTGAGGTAATCGAAACCGAACTCGTTGTTGGTGCCATATGTAATATCAGCTTCGTACGCTTGGCGACGCGTGATAGGACGCAGATGCTTCAACCTGACGTCCTCAGATTCATAGGCAGGGTCAAAGAGAAAAGCAGCCTCATGTTGGATACTGGCCACAGATAGGCCCAGGGCATTATAGATAGGCCCCATCCATTGCACATCGCGCTTCGCCAGGTAATCGTTCACAGTGACTACGTGAACGCCCTCGCCGGTTAGCGCATTCAGAGACACCGGCAGGGTAGCCACCAGGGTCTTGCCCTCGCCGGTCTTCATCTCGGCGATCTTGCCCTGGTGAAGGACCATCCCGCCCATGAGTTGGACATCGTAGTGGCGCTGCTTTATGGTGCGTTTAGCAGCTTCGCGGACAGCAGCGAATACCTCGGGCAAGAGATAATCCAGCGACTCGTCCT
>JBBIRL010000161.1:0-4583 GCA_037441825.1 Dehalococcoidia bacterium
AACCGGGATGTAGTCAGACTATCCACAGCGTTGAGCGTAGCATTGAGCTAGGGAGACAAACGCCAGTATGCGAAAGGTGGCATCATGATTTACTGGGCACCTCTATTGCATTTCTATCAGCCGACTAACCAGACCCATTGGGTGTTGAGAAAGATATGTGAGGAATCCTACAGGCCACTGGTGAAACTGTTCCACGAGCTGCCACATGCCAAAGTCACAGTGAATATCAATGGTGCTCTCACGGATCTGCTGGACGATCATGGGATGTCGGATATCATCGCAGGTTTGCGTGATTTGTGCGAGAAGGGGCGGCTGGAGTTCACCGGCTCGGCTAAGTATCACGCTATTCTGCCTCTCATAGGGCAGGATGAGATGCTGAGGCAGATAGTGCTCAATAATCAGACCAACAAACAGTTCTTCGGCGATTGCTATTCTCCGCAGGGTTTTTTCCCGCCCGAGATGGCCTACAGCCGCGACATAGTGAAGCCGGTTCTGGAGACAGGACATAAGTGGATTATTATGAGTGGGGTTGCCTGTCCTTGTGCCTGGCCTAATAATGTCGTCCATGGCATATTGGCGGGCAGACAGAAGCTGGTGGCGTTCTTTCGTGATGACATATTAAGCAATAAGGTATCGTTTCGCGATTTAGATGCCGGTGGTTTTCTTGAACATTTGAGACAGCTTCAGGGGAACCATGAGGATATCTATGTGATAACGGCTATGGATGCTGAGACCTTCGGACATCATATTAAGAACTGGGAGAAGCTGTTTTTAGGTGAGGTCTACGAAGCGCTGGAGCCGATGGAACCTGCCGGCAAAGGCGGCAAGCAGTTGCAGCGTATAGTAGATACACAGAAGGAGATATTCGGCGCGGCCGGTAAAAATGATAAGACGGATATTGAGGTAGTGACCATCAGCGAGCTAATGGATATATTCCCGCCCGGTCAATCTATCGAGCCGCGGGCATCGTCGTGGAGCACTACGCTGGATGATATCAAGGATGGTAATCCTTATCCTTTATGGGATGGGAAAGGCAATGTTCTACATCAATTGCAGTGGCGGCATCTCAAGATTGCTATGAATATGACCTATATGGCACTCAAGATGTCTGGGGGCGATCCTGTCAAGTCTCATGCCGATTTAGCGAGGGGGGTGCTGGACAAAGCGTTGCAGAGCGACCAGTTCTGGTGGGCCAGCCGCAGACCGATGTGGGACATCAATCTGGTACATCAGGGCCTTTTGATGCAGCGAGAGGTGATACTCAACGCTTATAAGGCAATACAGATGAGCGATTTGAGTGAAGACGAGAAGATGGAATATTACTATCGAGTTCTTGCCGGGCGCGACATAAGGAGCAAGATAACAGACCAGCTTCTTCTGTATAGTTAGCTTTGGCTTTGGATTCTGCTTTAGGGGGCATCCTTCCGAGAAGGATGCCCCCTAAATTTTATTAATCTGCGCGCAGCTCGAACCTGTGTAGTGTGAAGTACTTGCGCGACTGGGTCAGCCACTGCAACTCTTCCTCCAGCAGCGACAGATGTCCTTCCTCTTCCTTGGCCAGTGCCCGGAACATGTTTTTCCCCTTGGGGTCGGGCGTGCTGTCCTCGGCATCTTTATAAAAGGCGATAGCGTCCTGCTCGGATTTGATTCCCTGACGCAGGGCATCCATCTCGCCGGAGTCTGCAGTAATTGTGCCGGTTGCCTCTGAAATTGAGGGGAACTCTGTTTTATTTATAGAGGTAGTCGCCCTCTTCCACTCCAGCCACTTGTTGTTGTCCAGCACGGACTGCAACTGCTGCCTTAGCTTGGCCAGGTGTCTCAGTTCCTCCTTAGCCAGCCAGTCGAACATGTTCTTGCCGTTCCGATCTCTGGTAGACTCGGCAGCCTTTCGGTAGAATTTGTTAGCTTCCCTTTCCCTCTCGATACCCAGCTTAAGGGCATCGACGGCTTTCATGCGCCTCTTTTCCATCCTTACCCTCCTGGATTGTAGTTGCCTGATTTATCAGGCAAGCCGCCCAATAAATTGGGCAACTACACTACAGCATTTCCCGAAGTTTATATCTCCTCATGCTCAATGAGTTGGTTACCACGCTCACTGAGCTGAAAGCCATAGCTGCACCGGCTATTATGGGGTTGAGCAAGAAGCCGTAGAACGGGTAAAGTATCCCGGCAGCTATCGGTATGCTGATAACATTGTAGAAAAAAGCCCAGAACAGGTTCTGCCTTATCTTACGCATGGTGTAGCAGCTAAGGTCCAATGTGCGGGCTACATCTCGAAGGTCGTCCTTGACCAAAACTATGCCGCCGGACTCGATAGCTATGTCAGTCCCCGAGCCGATAGCAATACCGACATCTGCCTGAACCAGGGCCGGAGCGTCATTGACGCCGTCGCCCACCATTGCTACTCTTTCGCCCTGTTCCTGAAGCCTCTTTATCTCGTTGGCTTTGTCCTCGGGCAGCACCTCAGCCAAAACTCGCTCAATGCCGAGGCTGCGGGCTACGCTCTCAGCGGCCCGCCGGTTATCGCCGGTTATCATCACCACTTGTTTTCCTTGTTTCTTCAGCCAGGCCACTGTCTCAATAGCAGAAGGCTTAGCAGTATCCGCAATCGCTATCATGCCGATAATCTTGCCCTCTATCCCTACCAGCACCACCGTTCTTCCTTCTCCTTCCAGTTGTGTTATGCTGTCTTCTACAGCCTTTATATCTATCCCCTTATCGGCGAACAATTTTCTGTTCCCCACAAAGATGGTGGTTTTGTTGTATTTTGCTTCTATCCCCTTGCCTGCGATAGAGGAGAAGCTATCTATCTCAGGGATAACTATCTTCTTCTCCTCGGCCTTGCTGACAATAGCCTCGCTGAGATGGTGCTCCGAGCGTTTCTCGGCCGCCGCAGCCAGTTTGAGTATTTCCTCGGCAGAATGAGGGTTGGATACCGGAATAATGTCGGTGACCTCGGGCTTGCCCCGGGTCAGGGTTCCTGTCTTATCGAAGACTACGGTATCTACCTGGCAGGCTCTCTCCAGGGTAGCGGCGTCCCTGATGAGGATGCCGCTTTCCGCACCTTTGCCTGTGCCTACTATCACCGCAGTGGGCGTGGCTAAGCCCAGTGCGCAGGGACAGGCGATAATGATTACGGCGATAAATGCAGTGAGACTGAATGACAGAGCCGACCCCGATAGATACCAGGCGAGGAAGGTGACCAGGCCGATGCCAAGTACGGTTGGAACGAAGTAGGCAGATACCGTGTCCGCCAGCCTCTGCACCGGCGCTTTGCTGCCTTGAGCCTCTTCCACCAGCCTCACAATCTGAGCCAGGGCAGTGTCCTTGCCTACCCTGGCGGCCTTGAACTTGAGCCAGCCGCTCTTGTTCATGGTGCCGCCTATGACCTCATCGTTGATGTTCTTCTCAACAGGGATGCTCTCTCCAGTCAGGAGCGATTGGTCGACTGAGGAGCTTCCCTCCAGAACCACACCGTCTACAGGGACTCTCCCTCCCGGCTTAACTATGACTGCATCACCAACAATGACTTCCTCTACCGGTATCTCCTGCTCCTTGTCATCTCTGACTACCAGCGCTGTTTTGGGCTGCAACTCCAGCAGCTTACGGATGGATTCCGAGGTCCTCCCTTTAGCGAGGGCCTCCAGCATTCTTCCCAGCAAGATGAATACAATAAGCAATCCTGCTACCTCGTAATAGAGGTCATGGCTGCCGTAGTTAGGGTTGCCCATCCAGATCAGGATGGATATAGCCAGGCTATATAGGTAGGCTGTGCCAGTGCCCAGCGCGACGAGAGTATCCATGCTGGCGCGTCGGCTCTTTACTACTGTCCTGATGCCCACTGTGTAAAACTGGTAGCCTGCCCCGATTATAGGTGTGGTGAGCAGCAGTTGGAGCAGGGCCATACTCCACCCGGGGATTGAGGGTTCCGGCAGACCTACGTGGGGGCCCATAGCGAAATAGAGTAAAGGGACGGCGAAAACCAGGGATACAATGAACTTGATCCTCAGTGTCCTTATGTCGCGCTGCCGTGCCTCTTTCTCGCGGTCAACGGTAGTCTCCTCCACAGGGGTGTAACCAGCTTCCTTAATCGTCTTTTTGATGATTTCCCTGGTAGTCAATGCCGGGTCGAAGACTATCTTCGCTTTTTCATTGAGGAAAAGCTGGCTGGAGATTATGCCCTTGACACCTTTGAGCGCGGCCTCGACAGTGCCCAGGCAGTGGGGGTTGTCCATGCCGATGACCGTGAGGTTAAGCGCCTGGGCTTCTTCCTTGAGGACGCCGTACCCCGCTTCCTTTACCGCTTTCTCCAGCGCTTGAGGGCTTACCTTACCCGGGTCATACTCCACATAAGCCTTTTCAGTGGCGAAGTTGACTGCTGCCTTGGAGACCCCTTCCACCTTATTCAGGGACTCTTCTATAGTGGCGGCGCAGGAGGCACAGTGCATGCCTGTTATCTGTAAGGCGGCTTTCTCCGGCTTCTGCTCTCTTCCCTCTTGAAGCAGTTTCGTTTCAGCGGATGGAGTCGGGAGCAAGCCCTTCTGGGCGAGGAACTTATCGCGGCATCCCGGGCTGCAAAAATA
>JBBIRL010000162.1:0-4476 GCA_037441825.1 Dehalococcoidia bacterium
GCCCATTATACAACTATTATTCATGCGTTTGTATTAGTTGGGCTGCCCTGATGGCGGCTACATATCCTCCAGGGCCCGCACCGATAACTACTACTTGCGTTTTTTCCACCAATCTCAACCTCTTTCTGGTAATTTATTACCTGGTTATTGAGAGAAGCGAATCTGCTCAGCCAATATCCCTCCAGTTTGTGGCAGGGGAAAACCGAAGGGCATTGGCAAAGACTCGAGGATATTCTGGGTAACTCGTCAATTCAATGTGCCTCACTCGCCGAGCGATATCCACCCCTATCTGGCGTTGCGTTTTGGAAATCAGCGCTAATTTTGCACCAACCCCCGCTGCATTTCCAACCTGCGAAAATCGCTGCACTGGGAGCGGCGGAAGCATCCCAACACTGATCGCACTGGCCACGTCGATATAAGTGCCGAAGGCACCCGCGATAATGACTTCATCAATCTCATGCCAGGCAATATTAGCATTTTTCAGAAGGATGCGGATTCCAGAAGCTATGGCTCCCTTAGCTAACTGTATTTCGCTGATATCCTTCTCGGTTAAAGTTACGTCTTTTCCGGTGCCGCTCTGTTCACCTCTGGCCAAAACGAATTCTTTGCCTGTGTCGGTTTGGCGCACACATGGGTGAGGCTTAAATTTACCCATCTCATTTATTATTCCGGCTTGCAGTAGCTGGGCTATCGCATCTAGGACGCCCGAGCCGCACACGCCGACCGGCGGTTTGTCATCGATCGTCTGTAACGTAACCGAGGCCCCGTCTATTCTAACCTTTTCGATAGCTCCCGCCATCGCACGCATCCCGTTCTTGATGTGAGCTCCTTCGAAGGCTGGCCCTGAGGCACAGGAACAGGCCCTCAATTGGCCATTGGTAGCCAATGTTATCTCAGTATTCGTGCCAATGTCTATGCCGATTGCGGTGGCACGGGTATCATTGAGTCCCGTGGCCAGAAGCATCGCCACGTGATCAGCGCCCACAAAGCCGGCGATGTTCGGCATAGTGTAGACATAAGCGCCGGGGGAGACAACCATGCCGATATCCCTGGATTTCGTGTACAATGAACGGCTGACGGCGGGCACGTATGGCGCTAGTATCAACTGTCTCACGGGCAACCCGAGAGAGAGATGATGCATGGCCGTGTTACCTACCAACACCACCTCAGCAATGCCATCAGTGGCTAACCCCTGCTCAGAGCACAACTCACCGATAAGCCTGTTAATACCGCCCACTACTGTGTGTTGCAACGTTTCTCCATCATGGTCAATGGCATAAGAAATACGACTGATAATGTCTTCGCCATAGGCTATCTGTGGGTTCATTATCCCTTTTGCTGCCAGGATTTCTCCGGTCTCCAGGTCAGTGAGGTAAGCTGCGATTTTAGTAGTTCCCACGTCAATAGCCACACCAAGTAATCTGTCCTCGGCTCGTACTGCCGTAACCACTTCGTTGCCATACAGGCCTATCTTTGCCCTCCACTCATTATTTCGTAAAATACACGACAATCGGCGCTGTGCGTAAAGATCAATTTGGATATCCGTCAAGCCATAATTTTCAGCTAGATAATCTGCGAGCCTAACTTGATCCGATCTGTTGTCCGCCCCGGTCGGACGAGACAGGCTCATAGTTATGGCTTGAACAACCGGATCGACGCTTGAGCCCTTTTCTTCACCGGAAAGCTGTATCCGCTGCGAAACCACCAGAGACTCTGTGGGAATCTCAACTCTGATGTCTCCATACACTTTTGTGAGGCACGCCAGCCGATACCCCTGAGTGATTTCTTCACTACTCAGGAACTTTTTTTCTCTATCATCCAGGGGCGAAACCTCGCCTGATACGATGCGCACTTTGCATTTGCCGCAGGTGCCCTTGCCTCCACAAAGCGACGCCAAGCCGACTCCGTAGTCGCGAGTCACCTGGAATATCTTCGCCTCACATTCAGCGTTAATCCGCCTCCCTATGGGCTGGAAATCGATCTTGAAATTCCCCGACATAAGCCTTCCCTTTTAAAAACTTTGTAGTAATCGTTTGACAGGTCTCTACATCCAAGTAAGACCCAGCTTTGTGCTATTGTAGCTCTGTTGAGTCGGCTCTGTAAATACATTGAGGGTCAAGAGAATAATTCTTAGGGTGTCTTGCTTCCATATGAAGAATTAATCCACTAAAACCATGCCGTAAACCACTAATTTTTCCATCGTCGGCGCGGCAGCTTTAAATCCAGCTTTTTCAACTGTCTTTAACACGTCTACCCCTACTGCCTCCATAGATGGTCTGGCTTCAAACGGGTGCCTGCAGGGCTCACCCGGTTTTTTTGTTACACACTCGTCACATAATGTACAGGTGCCGCCGCTAAAACCTGCAGCTAAACGATATCCCATATTAAAGGCTGTCGCTTCTACTTTATTGACCACCTCATGCAATCCCTTCGCTTTAGAGAGCATGCGCTTCACGTAGTTCTTGTCCGCAAACAATTCCGCAAGGTTAGCCGCATTCTTTGCCGCTTGAATTACTTCCTCAGGAATTGCTACTTCGATCTGAACAAGGACTGCATGCCCATACCTGGTAAGTACTTCCTGGAATTCGGATGCGCTTATCACATTAGGGGGGCACATAAGGCTATTGCCATAATAAGCACAGAGGGGTACTCTGCATTTCAAAGTAACCCGCGGGTCAACTACAATGTCAGAGGATTTGATCGCTTTCGCATCAATTGCCCCTAACTTCCTGGCTTCTTCGCATAGGGAACTCAAATCGGATTCTATTTTACTAGTCATGTTGTGCCCCCTGAGAACTTCTATATAACTGTCAGTCTCTCTTTCCAAGTAGAGAACACGCCTGTCGACTGTCAACACTTTCTGCCTAGATACCTGCAAGGAATGAAGCTTGCCCGGCTTCAATATTCCTCCTACATGTACTATTTCCTGCGGGCAATCCCTAAAAGATCTTATATAGGGGGTGACCCCTATCAATCCGCATCCCGAGATTTATTGCACCATAAGCTATCATCGCATCGACTGCTGAACAAGCGGGATACACCCATGGTGCGTTTCTCGTAGGGCCGTAGAAGATGAAGTTCCCTCCCCAGCAAAGGGGTAATCCGTAGACAAGGGCTGCTGTCGCTTCAAAAGCCGGCGTGCCGCGCTCTTGGAGCCTCTTCCACAAGTAAATAGCATTCGAGGGAGCGCAGCCGCAGGGATACCCCAAATTCTCTTTAATCTCCCGAATTGCCTGTGTGGACCAACCTACGCTGGGAATATCCAACACCCCGACATCGATCAATAGGTTCTTTAACCCTGCTCTTCCGGCGGCAGGGAGCATCTCCTCATTCAGGAGCTTCACCCGATCCTTGGGCCTAATGGCCCTTGTGGTAAATGACAGAACCACTGCACTTTTGATTCCACACTCTTTGATGCAGGCCAACTCTTCTTCGCTGTAGTAGGAATCTAGAGAATTGTAGACTAGCCGGGGAACGAGCTCAGTCTTGGAGAAGTGCCTGATGGCCTCCATGCGCGCCTTGGGGAGCGCTGAATCGACCAGCATCGGCGAGGAAGAATTGGCAGCTACCCACTCTATATAGTTGATCAGGGCTTGTCCGGTATCACCTACGACGTCGATGATACGAGGATTGCCTGTTTGCGCCGATAACGCCTCTTCTCTATCCAGCAGGTCTTTGGCTTTCTTACGATCGAATATGCCCTTATCAGGGTCGCTCACAATCTTGTGTCCGCGAAAGAACATGCTGCCGATAAGGACAGTGGGATTTTCGCCGGGCTTGCCGCCAACTTTTACGCCCGCGATGTCGTATACTTTCTGTTCTGCAGTGAATTCAAACATGTTTTAGTCCTTCTTTATTTCCGGGTATTGGCTGGTCAACAATGATCGGCTTAATCCTCATCCTCACCCCCCTTAGGCACAAGTTCTTCCGCTTTCTCGAGGATCCATTGTTTCGTCTTTGCATCTGAGCCATGCCGAAGAGCCTTCAATGCGCTCCCTGCGTCGCCTGCTGTTTCTAACACGACCAGCCATCCTTTGCCGTACGGCTCAGCGACGATCGGATTGGCGTTCCCCTGGGCGATTGGAGGATTTACCTCAACCACGGTTCCGGAAAGGGGAGCGATAACTTGCCATACCCCCTTGGTTGTCTCTATATGTCCCAGCGGTTCGCCCTTGTTCACTTTACCGCCGACTCTGGCTGATATTTTGACATAATTGAGGTTCTTTACCGATTTTACCCCAAGGTCGCAAATGCCCAGCCGAACCTTGTTCGCCCCCAGGTCTTTGATCCACAGCAACTCTTCCGAATAATAAACATCCTCGGGGAATTTGAGTTCCTTGCCCCACATGTTCTTCATTTCATGTTCTCCTCTATTAATTAGTGTCTCCTGAAAAAGTCCTTTTCCCTGAGATAACCTGATCCTGTTTTATTAAAACCTATTGCAGGTCATTTCCCCCGTCGTATATTTTAGCCGAT
>JBBIRL010000163.1:0-4439 GCA_037441825.1 Dehalococcoidia bacterium
CCAAAGTCGGCGGATTCGAAATAGGCGGGATATGCGGGGTCATCGTAGGAGCGGCAGCACACCGTATCCCTGTTGTCATAGACGGGTTCATCTCCGGAGCAGCAGCGCTCATCGCCGTGGGACTGTCACCCAGAGTAAAGGATTACCTCATCGCGTCACATTGCTCCGTGGAGATCGGGCACAAAGCAATACTCAAATATCTGGGGTTAAAACCGATACTGGACCTCGAGCTCCGATTGGGCGAGGGCACAGGGGCAGCGCTGGGCATATTCCTGGTCGAGGCCGCGGCCAAGGTGCTGGCCGAGATGGCTACCTTTGCCGAGGCCGGCGTATCCGAAAAAAGCTAGACAAGGGGCTTAAGCCCCTTGTCATCGAATTGAGAGGAAGGAATTGGGCTTCGTAGCAGCATTGCAGTTTTTGACAACATTCCCCGTTCGACTGAAGGTCAGCACCAATGCCCTGCGCCGCTCCATAGCCTATTTCCCGTTAGTAGGAATGCTCCTAGGAGGGATCCTCTACGGGATGGACCGGCTTTTCACGCTGGCCTTTCCTATAAGTCTGGTAAATATATTGCTGATAATCGCCTTAGCTGCGATGACCAGGGCGCTGCACCTGGACGGTTTCATCGACACCTGCGACGGGCTGGCGGGCGGCCGCTCACCTGAAGAGAGATTGACTATTATGCGCGACAGCAGGGTCGGGGGCTTCGGTGTGGTGGGTGGTTGCTTGCTGATTTTGCTCCAATACGTTGCGCTAACCGTTGTGCCCAATGAGCACAGGATGGCAGCACTTCTTCTGATGCCGACGATAGCGCGATGGACGATGGTTTGCGCAATTTTCGCCTACCCCTACGCCAGAGAACAGGGGATGGGGAAGATATTTCAGGAAGGGACAAAGTGGCCGTGGTTGGCTATAGCAACTGCGATCACACTAGCTTCATGTTTAGGCTTGATGTGGCTAAACGGCCTGGCTGTAATGGCATCTGCAACGCTTGTCGCCTTATTGATAGCGAACTGGCTCAGCGGAAAGCTCGGAGGGCTTACCGGCGATGCGTATGGCGCGATAAATGAGTTGGTCCAGATTTCAGTACTGATTCTAATACCGTTGATAACATGGAGTTATGGCGTATGAGTATGACGTTTATCCTGGGGGGAGCGCGAAGCGGCAAAAGCCGCTTCGCGCAGGAACTCGCGGCTAAGCTGGAGAAGAGGGTGCTTTTCGTGGCCACAGGCGAACCGCTCGACGAGGAAATGAACGCCCGCATCGAGGCGCACAAGAGGTCACGGGCTCCCACCTGGAAAACCCTGGAGACTCCGACCGATGTCGCTAAGGCCATGAGGGGCAAAATCGGCGATGCCGAGGTCGTCATCATCGACTGCCTGACACTTCTGGTATCCAATCTCATGGGCACAGAGGATATAGATGCAGAGACGTTGGAGAAGAAGGTAGCCGCGGAACTGGAGGAACTCGTTGCCTTTATGAGAACAAGCAATGCCCATTTCATCATCGTCTCCAACGAAGTGGGGCTGGGGGTAGTGCCGGCATACCCTGCGGGCCGGGTCTACCGTGACGTTTTGGGCATGGCTAATCAGATGCTCGCCAAACATGCCGATGAGATATATTTCATGGTCGCCGGCATCCCGATTCCACTGAAAGGAGTACATCCAAAGTGAAAGTAGCCTGCTGTTGGAGCAGTGGCAAGGATAGCTGCTATGCCTGCTGGAAGGCTGTAGCTCAGGGACATGATGTTCGCTACCTGGTCAATTTTGTCTCACCAGCCGGATTCGGCAAGAACGCATTTCACGGAGTTAAAAGCAAAATAGTGAGCCTGCAATCGGAAGCAATGAAGGTCCCCATGATTCAGCGTGAGACCACCTGGGAGGGCTACGAACAGGCATTCAGGGAGGTGATGAAAAAGCTTCGTGAGGTGGGTATCGAAGGCCTGGTAACCGGAGACATCGATACGATTGAACATCGGACGTGGACAGAAAATATGTGCGGGGAGTTCGGCCTCAAGTCCCTGATGCCTCTATGGAAGCTCGACCGCGAAGAAATACTCAAGGGGTTTATAGACGAGGGCTTCGAATCAATTGTAGTATGCCTCAAGGCCGATAGCTCTGACGATAGATGGCTGGGACGCAGGATAGACCGGGAGTTTATGGCTGAGTTGCAAGATTATCGCCGGAGCCACAGTTTCGATATCTGCGGCGAGAATGGAGAATACCATACCTTTGTCATAGATGGCCCTTCTTTTCAGAAACACATCACGATAACCCCCGGCGATAAGGTATTCAGTGAGGGTTACTGGTTTCAAGACATCATCAAAGCAAAATTAACCGGGAAGGCTGTTTGAGTGAGAAAGCGTAACCGAGCGGCAATAGTCCTGATCTCGCTAGCACTGGCCCTGATAGGGGCAATAGTACTTGCCTGCGCTTTGGGGGCAGTATCCATACCGCCACTGGACATTATCAAGATGACCCTGAACAAAATCCACTTCTCCAATTTCCAGGCTACCTGGCAGCCAGCCGATGAGACCATTATTTTCCAAATCAGATTGATTCGGGTGATAGCCGCAGCCCTGGTGGGAGCAGCCCTGGCTACTGCGGGCGTCCTGTTCCAGGGGCTGCTGCGCAACCCCATGGCCGACCCCTATATCACAGGGACATCGTCCGGGGCTGCTCTGGGAGCCACCATAGCTATGATGTTGCCCCTGAGCCTTGCCTTCTCAGGCCTCGGACTGATACCAATTGCAGCTTTCTGCGGGGCACTCGTTACAATTTTGCTGGTGTACAACCTGGCCCGGGTGGGAAGCAAAACCCCTATCGTCAGCATGTTACTCGCAGGATTCGTGGTAAGCTCCATGCTCAGCGCAATCATGAGTCTGCTCATCATGACCAACGGTGAACTGCAACTCAAGCTGCACTCCATCTTCTCTTTCCTCGCCGGCAGTATCTCAGTACAGTACTGGAGCCAGATAGCAGTAGTTGCCCCTCTGATCATAGGAGGAATCATCATAGCGCTATTTTTCGCCTTCCACCTCAACGCCTTCTCTCTAGGGGAAGAGCAAGCCGCTTATCTGGGAATTAACGTCGAGCGAGAGAAGATATTGATACTGGCCCTGGGCTCGCTCCTGACTGCCTGCGCTGTATCATTGAGCGGTCTTGTCGGCTTTGTGGGACTGGTGATGCCACATGCCGTAAGGCTGGCTCTGGGCCCGGACCATCGCCTGCTCATCCCGGCAGCGGCGCTGGCCGGAGCTACTTTCCTGGTGGTCGCCGATACCCTCGCCCGAACAGTGCTGGCACCCACGGAGTTACCTGTGGGCATCATCACCGCTCTCATCGGCGCACCGTTCTTTATCTACCTGCTCAGACGCACGAGGAGGGAATATGCTTTCTAATTCAAATAGCCTGCTTATGCGGAACGTGTCCTTTTCCTACTTCAATGGGCTTGTCCTGCGAGGCATAGACCTGAATATATCAGATGGAGAGATGGTAGGGCTGATAGGGCCCAACGGCTGCGGCAAGACGACTCTGCTGAAGCTAGCCTGCGGGGTATTATCTCCAGTCAAGGGAGAAATCTCACTAGGGGGAATAAGCCTGAAGAAGCTGCCTCGCAAACAAGTGGCGCGGCATGTCGCGGTGGTGCCGCAGTATTTCAATATCCCCTTCGCCTTCACTGTAGCCGAGGTGGTACTGCTGGGCCGTACCCCATTCGTCAGTGTCATTTCAGGTGAGACCAAGCGAGACCACGAAATGAGCGCCCTGGCATTGGGACTGGCCGGAATCAATCACCTAGAGAATCGCTACTTCAACGACCTCAGCGGCGGCGAACGACAGAAGGTAATACTGGCTATGGCCCTGGCTCAGGAGCCCAAACTCCTGCTTCTCGATGAGCCTACGACTCATCTCGATATAAGCCACCAAGTCGAGATGCTGGAACTAGTCAAGAGGCTTAACCGGGAACAAGGGGTTACCATTATCGCCGCCATGCATGACCTGAACCTGGCATCGCTGTTCTTCGATCGTCTGATCCTGCTTAAAGAGGGAACTATCGTCGCCGATGGCTCACCCCGAGAGGTATTGACCGAAAGCAGCATACAGGATGTCTTCTCCGCTTCGGTGAAAGTCAGCCAGCATCCCGTAACCTCTACCCCACATATAGTAGTCCTGCCCAGAGAAACTTCACCGAATTGATACTACAGTAAACCAGTTCTTAACAAACTCAACCTGTACTGCAAAAGTTCAGAAACATATTGGACTCCAGGGAGTAGAGAAGGAGTCCGGAGGATGAAACAGGTATATGTTTCCCATTGCCATCGAAAAGACTATATTCATTTCATGGATTACGTAGTTGACTACCTGAATCATCCCCAAAAGGCGGATATCGAGCACAGGCTGGAAATACTGAAGTTCTTCGACAAGTTTGGCCCTGAAGCC
>JBBIRL010000164.1:0-270 GCA_037441825.1 Dehalococcoidia bacterium
GATGCCGAAGTCGGGTATAGGAGGACCGAGCCAGAAACCGAGGATGACATCGGGATAATCTTTCTTGAGCTGGCCTATGTAGTTGTGCCTCTCCTCTATCTGTGACCATTCGGTGAAGCCGAGCATTCGATGAGTTTGGCTCAAAATCACCACCTGGACGCCGGCCTCGCGCCAGTCCTGCGCCTGCTCCTCTTCGGTCTTTATACGCAGCCCCACTGTCTTGAAGTAGGCGGCCAGCGCCTCAATCATGGCCGGGTCCCTGCTCACCGC
>JBBIRL010000164.1:280-4430 GCA_037441825.1 Dehalococcoidia bacterium
TCAAGCATTCCATGTCGATAGCTTTGGGGTTGGTTAACTTCTTTACCTTTGCTGCCATCAATTGTCCTCCTTCTTTAATCTTGTAGACTCCTAAGAACTGAATGCTGATTGCTGGCCGCTAAGCGCTTATTTAAACACGCCTTCCCTTGTTAGCTTCTTAATCTCAGCCTATGACATACCAAGCAGCTTGCCATAGACATAGTCATTGTCCTGCCCGACCTTGCGTATGGGGCCGAACATGCACGGGGTCTCGGACATATATACTGGCTCCTTCCAGGTGACTGTTTCCCCGGCCACCGGCCACTCCATGCCCCATAAGTTGTTAACATACTCACCAGCACGGTGTAGCACTACACGATTAAAGACAGGCAAAATCGGCAAGAAAAGCCGAAGTGGGCTGAAGCTAAAGACGTAGCACTTAAAATCCGTTGGGCCAAGTTAGTAACACAATCACTGCTAGACTTCATCCAGAAGTACCTCAATGCCACGCTTAACTTACTCACGATCTTTCTAGGAAACCAAGCCTATCTTGTTGGCAACAATATCTCTCTGGAAATCAGTGCCGCCGTAGCGGATGTCTGCTGACTTAGCTCTCCGGAAGTAGAGCGAGATGTCGTGCTCGCGGCTGGTGCCGATAGCACCATGTAGAAGTACGCCTCTTTCGGTGACCCACTTGTATTTCTCGTTGATATGGGCTTTAGCCATCGCGACCTCTTTGGTACAAGGCATGCCCTCTGATTCCATCCAGGCTGCCTGGTAAAGGATGTAGCGGCTGGTCTGCATGGCAAGTCCACATGTCGGCCATGATGTGCTGCAGCGCCTGGAAGGCGCCGATGGGCCTGTCGTACTGCACCCTTTCCTTGGAATAGGCTACAGTCATATCCACCGCAGCCTGCATGCCGCCGACGGATTCAGCACATTTGGCAATGGCGCTCCGCCTCATCACGTTCTCAATGATGTGACAGCCCTTGTCCGGTTTTCCGAGGACGTGCTTTTGGGAAACGGTGACGTTCTTGAACTGCACATCGCAAAGCTTATCCATGCCAATGGTAGGCATGACCTCAATGTGCACTCCAGTGCTCTTGGCGTCCACTATAAAGATGGTGATGCCATCATCGTGTGAAGCTCCCTTGCCAGTTCGGGCGACGCAGAGCATGTAGCTAGCGACATTAGCCATCTCCACAAAAACCTTTGTGCCTTCGAGGACATAGTGGTCGCCCTTATGAGTCGCCTTAAGCGTAATTCCGGAGTCGTCGAAAAGTCCATTGGGCTCAAGCTGAGCCATAGTAAATATGGCCTCCCCACTGGCTATCTTGGGCAAGAACTCTTTCTTCTGCTCCTCGGTTACAGCATCCATAATAGGGTATGCACCTTCGATCACGGTGCAGATAAAGGGGCCTGGCAGGATATTCCTTCCCATCTCCTCCAAGAGGACTGTGAAGTCCTGGAAGGTCATCCCTTGACCGCCGTATTTCTCGGGGATTACCATTCCCTGCCATCCCAGGTCAGCCATCTTTTTCCAAATCTCGGGGGAGTACCCTTTTTTCTCGTCCTCCTCGAGCTCTTTTACCACCTTCTTGGGACACTCTGCAATCAAGAAATCTCTCGCTGCCTTTCGCAGCATTTCCTGTTCTTCGGTGAAAGCTATGTTCATGGCATTACTCCTTCTCCCTCACAGTCCGTCTATTTCATCCTGGGCAATCCAAGGCCATACCAAGATATGATGTTCCTCTGTATCTCGTTGGTGCCCATAGCGATAAACAGTGTGAAAGACTGTTGATACCACTTCTCATACCAGCCCTCCAAAGGCGACCATTTGGAACGCTTGACCTGGCCGTATGGGCCCAGTATATCAGTCCCAAGCCAGGAAAGGCGTTCCTGCAGCTCGCTGGCCAGTATATGAACGCCGGAAGCCTCGTAACCGGCCATTTCGTTCCTTTCCTGGGCATCGGCTATCCGGCAGCCGAGGCATCGAAGCGCCTCAATCTCGCAAGCCAGCTGAGCGATCCTGTTACGAATTAGAGGGTCATGCGCCAGCAGTTTGCCCCCTACCTTGGTCTGATTGCAGTATGTCACGAGTTCCTCTAACTGGCGAAGCATCATCATAATAGCACCTAGGCTCGACCTCTCGAAGCCAGCTAGAAGCTGGGTGACACGCCAGCCCTCGTTCTCTTGGCCGACGACATTCTCTACAGGTACATGTACATCATCAAGGAAGACCTCGTTATATACATGAGCCTGATCCATGTAGTAAAGCGGTTTCACAGTAATGCCAGGGGTCTTCATGTCAAGGAGGATAAAGGTGATACCCATTTGCTTCTTGGGAGCATTTCGGTCAGTACGCACCAGAGCAAACGCCCAATGAGCGCGATGAGCGCCCGAGGTCCATATTTTCTGGCCATTTATCACATAATGGTCTCCCTTCTTTACTGCCGAGGTGGTCAGCGACGCCAAATCCGAACCTGAATTGGGCTCGCTCCACAGCTCGCACCATTGAACTTCACCTGAGGCAATGCCGGGGAGAAATCTCTTATTCAGAGTTTCATTGCCCACACCCAGCAGTGTAGGGGCGAGCATCTCAGGCCCGAAGATATCGATACCGGGTAGGTCATAATATCCTCTGGCCTCGGCAAAGAACACTTTGTCCATAATTGTGCCCTTGCCCCCGTATTCGGGAGGCCAGCCGATGGATATCCATCCCCGTTTAGCGAATTCCCTGGCACAATAAAGGTGATATTGCCAGCCTTCATCGGTATCGTATATACTCTCCATTCCTGCAAATCCCTTGGGCTTTTTCTTTTCCAATTCCTTGCAGACATCGTAAAACTCTTGTCTGAGCTTCACCTGCTCGTCCGTAAGCTTGAAATCCATAATCGATCCTCCTTGACCAGTCTCTCGAACCTGCTACCAGAGGAAACCTATATTGACAAGCCTGCCTTAACTGGGCAGATGCTTCACGATCAGCTCTCTCTGAATCTCCGAGGTACCTTCCAGCGGCTCGTACATTTTGGCATCCCTGAACAGGCGCTCGATCTTGTACTCCTTGCTGATGCCATAAGCACCAAGCACTTGCATGCCCCATCTGCAGACATCAGCAGTAGCGGGGGTCACGAGCAGCTTGGTAATTGCCATGTCAGCCGTAGTCGGTTTACCCGTTCCGGAATGGCAGCAAATAGCTATCTGGGCACTGCCACGTCGGCTAACTGGAAGACGATCTGCCCAGCATGTCCCAGATTTCTTCGATTCCCTGCTTCCTCAGCATCCATTCCGTGTTACCCTTTCGGGGGGAACTGCAAATGCCAACCACTTTCATACTGGGAAACCCGCCATTCACTCGATTTGGGTTGGTGGGTTTCATTTCATTGCACCCACCCTACTCATCTCCTTGTTGGTGGAGCATCTGCTCCAACCAACTCAATGTCTAAAACTCTTAGTATACTATCCTATGCAATTACAGCTCTATTTCTTTCAAGTCTTTAGCTACAATAAGCTTAGCCTCAGTTAAAGCCTGGATTTCTTTGGCAGTCCAGCCGGGGGCTACCTCCTTCAGCACAAGCCCATTCTTGGTTACTTCAATTACGGCGAGGTCAGTTACTATCAGGTCAACGCTTTCTTTAGCTGTTATTGGGTAGGTGCATTTCTTTACAATCTTCGGCTTTCCATCCTTCGTATTATGCTGCATCATAATGATTACCCGTTTTGCTCCCACCGCCAAATCCATGGCGCCGCCTATTGTGCCGCCGAACATTCCACTGCCTGTGTTCCAGTTTGCCAGGTCTCCTTTTTCCGAGACCTGAAAACCGCCCATTATGCTTGTCAAACGGCCGCTTCTTATCATGATGAAGGAATCGACCACATCGAAGCATGCCATGCCCGGTGCGGGCTTGGTAAACCTGCCGCTGGCGTCTATATAGTGCCAGTCAGCTTTCTCGACCTCGTTCGCCTGCACCAGGGGGCCATATCCCAGGATGCCAGCCTCCGCTTCGAACCTAATGCCTTCGGGTACATATAATGCGCAGAGCGTTGGTAAGCCGAATCCCAGGTTGGCGCAATCGCCATCCTTCAATTCCTTGGCTGCTCTCATCGCCATGGTATCTTCATCGAGTCTCTGTTTCATCTTCCCTGCCTCCGATTAGAATAATCTTTAACC
>JBBIRL010000165.1:0-940 GCA_037441825.1 Dehalococcoidia bacterium
ATGGCTGAGGTGCTGCCCTTGCCTTTAGAGCCGGCGATGTGCACAGCCTTTGCGCTGAGATGCGGGTTGCCCAGTCTCCGCAGCAGGTCGTCCATGCGCCTCAGGTCGAATCTGCTGGCGTAGTTAAAGCCGGGCCACCTTTCGTAGTCGGTGCGGCTAAGCAAAAAGTCGAGGGTAGCAACGTAGTTCATCGTATAGAAAGGACGGTTTTTAATGATTGGCTATTATATCATCGGGGCAAATCTGTCACAAGTGGCGGAGTGTGTTCCGTTGTATTATACTTAGGTGGCTTTAGCAAGCGCCGCCGCCTGTAGGGGCGGTTCTCGAACCGCCCCTACATCAAGATGCAAGGAGAAGACGATGCAAGGGAAAGACCTGTTATCTATGAGCGACCTTACTCCGGATGAGGTTTGGGGCATTATCAACAGGGCTATCCGCATGAAGAAGAGGGCGATGAGCGCTATCCTTGCCGGAAAGACTCTGGCTTTGATTTTCGAGAAGCCTTCGCTGCGCACCAAGGTCAGCTTCGACGTCGCTATGTACCAGCTCGGAGGACACAGCGTATACCTTCCCCAGGCCGAGGTGGGATTGGGGAGCAGAGAACCCATCGCAGATGTGGCCAGGACGCTCAGCCGCTATGTTGACATAATCGCTGCGCGGACCTTCGCTCATGCCACTGTGGAGTCACTGGCGAAATATGCCAGCGTGCCCGTGATAAACGCACTCTCGGATGGAGAGCACCCCTGCCAGGCGCTCGCCGATATAATGACCATCTACGAGAAAAAGGGAAAGCTGAAGGGTTTGACGGTGGCCTATATCGGCGATGGCAACAACGTAGCCAGCAGCCTCATGCTTGCCTGCGCCTCGGTTGGGACGAGTTTCAGGATTGCCTCTCCCCAAGGATATGAGCTTACTGATAAGATAGTGCGCCTGGGGCGCC
>JBBIRL010000165.1:1001-4428 GCA_037441825.1 Dehalococcoidia bacterium
TCTACACCGATGTCTGGACCAGCATGGGCCAGGAGGCAGAGGTGGAGAAGCGGCGCAAAGCCTTCGCCGGTTATCAGGTGGATGCCAGGCTGATGAAGCTGGCGGCACAGGACGCCATTTTTATGCATGACCTGCCGGCTCATCATGGCGAGGAGGTTGCCCCTGGCATCATAGATTCAAAGCAGTCTGTAGTCTTCGACCAGGCGGAGAACCGCCTGCACGCTCAGAAGGCGATACTGGCGGAGATTCTGGGTAAGTAATGACCAAGCCCATCGTTGCTATCGTAGGCAGGCCCAATGTGGGCAAATCCACCCTGTTCAACCGGCTGGCCGGAGAGCGCATCGCTGTCGTGGAAGACCTGCCGGGCACCACGCGGGACAGGGTCTACGCCGATATAACCTGGGGCGAGCGAGGGCTGACCCTCATAGACACCGGCGGCTTCGAGCCCAGGCCTGACTCCGACCTGCGACAGAAGGTCAAGCATCAGGCTGAGGTCGCCATTGAGGAAGCGGACGTTATCCTGTTCATGGTGGACGTTATCGATGGCGTGACCATCCCCGACCAGGAGATAGCCGAGACACTGAGACGCTCCCGGAAGCCGATTATCCTGGCGGTGAATAAGGCTGATAATGACCAGCGCCGCGAGCAGGCATTTCAGTTCCATGAGCTGGGCATAGGCGAGCCCCTGGCTATCAGCGCCCATCATGGCATCGGCGTCTCTGACCTGATGGATGAGGTCTGCGCCAGGCTGCCGCCCTCTGAGCCTGTGAGGAAAGAGCCTGAGATGCTGAAAATCGCCATCGTGGGCCGTCCCAATGTGGGCAAGTCCATGCTGCTCAACGCTATCCTGGGCCAGGAGAGGGCGATTGTGAGCGAGATCCCCGGGACAACCCGTGATGCTACAGATACCGTCTTCAATTACGGTGGCGAGTCCATGCTGTTCATTGATACCGCGGGAATCCGGCGCCGCGGCAAGATCGAGGTAGGCATCGAGCGATACAGCGTTATGCGTTCCCTTAACGCAATCTCCAGGGCAGACATTGTTCTTCTGGTCATCGAGGCTGCTGAGATTATGAATGAGCAGGATATGCACATCGCGGGCTATATCCAGGAGGCGCTCAAAGGGATAGTGGTGGTGGTGAATAAGTGGGACTTAGCTCGTGAGTTAGAAGTGGATAAAGCTCAATGCGCCAGCGAGATCAGGCAAAAGGTCAAATTCTTCCCCGATGTGCCCATAGTATTTGCCTCGGCACAGTTTGGAAAGGGCATCGGCCAGGTATTGTCGGCAGCAAAGAGGGTTTATCAGGAGAGGCAGAAGCGCCTTCCCACTCCCTTGCTCAACGAGGAGGTGAATCGAGCCATAGCCGCTCATCCTCCTCCGTCGTTGCGGGGCAAGCAGCTCAGGTTATCTTATGTCACTCAGCCCGATGTCGATCCGCCAACCTTCGTTTTCTTTGTCAACGACCCCAGGATGCTCCACTTTTCCTATCAGCGCTATCTGGAGAACAGCCTGCGAAAGGCTTTTGGCTTCAAAGGCACGCCGTTGAAGCTCATCTTCAGACGGAAGGGTAAAAAATGATTGAGTTCGCTGCTGTGGTAATCGGCAGCTATCTAATCGGGTCTATCCCTTCGGGGCTGGTCATAGGGAAGCTAAAAGGGATCGATGTCAGAGAGTACGGTAGCGGCAATATCGGCACCACTAATGTGGTCCGCACGCTCGGTGCCAGATACGGAGCGGTAGTGCTTGTCGCCGACGTGCTTAAGGGTGTAATAGGTGTAGTTCTTGCCCGGTATATAATAGGCTCTCCTGTGAGCGAGATGGCTGCAGGCCTCGCTGCCGTGGCCGGACATGACTGGTCGCTGTTCCTCAAGTTCAAGGGCGGACGGGGTGTGGCAACTTCGCTGGGAGCGCTATTCCCGATGGCTATGCCAGCTCCGTTGAGCGGTATTACTGGTTTAGCTGTCTTTATCTTCGTTGCTCTTGCTTCTCGCTATATATCGCTGGCCTCCATTGTGGGTTCTGTGTCTGCGGTGGTGGTGATGGCTGTTTTCCTGGGCCTGGACCGTGTCCCCTGGCAGTATTTGGTTTACATCGCGGTGGTGGTCGCCTTGATAATTTACCAGCATCGGGATAATATATCGAGGCTGCTATCTGGCACAGAGAGCAAGCTGGGGCAGAAGGGGGAGAGGAGGCAAGCCGGATGAAGCGCAGGACAGGCAAAGTAGCCGTTATCGGCACCACAAGCTGGGGCACGACCCTTGCTATGATTCTGAGCCGCAAGGGGCTGGCGGTCAGCCTGTGGGCGCGAGTTGAGGAGGAGGCGGAGAAACTGAATCGTGAAAAGATTAATACAGCCCGTCTCCCGGGCTTCCCATTTCCCGAGGGGCTGCGCGCTACAGCTTCGCTCGATGAGGCGCTTGATAAAGCAGACCTTGTTATCTTCGCTGTGCCGTCACAAGATATGCGGCGTAATGTGAGAATGGCCAAACAATACCTCGATAGCTCGATGCTTATCTTGAGTGTGGCCAAGGGGCTTGAGGTTGAAAGCGTCAAGCGTATGTCTCAGGTGATCTCGGAAGAGGTCATACCCCGTTTCCATCCTAATATCTGCGTCCTTTCCGGCCCTAATCTATCCGGGGAGATCGCCCGCGGTCTGCCTGCGGTCACTGTGGTTGCTGCCTGCGATGCCTCGGTGGCAGCGAAAGCCCAGAAGATAATGGCCACGCCTCTTTTCCGCGTTTATACAAATACCGATGTGGTCGGTGTGGAGTTAGGCGGAGCGCTCAAGAACATAATCGCCCTGGCAGCGGGCATGGTTGACGGCCTGGAATACGGGGACAATACTAAGGCGGGTCTGATTACACGCGGGCTTGCCGAAATTACACGCCTGGGCGTAGCAGCGGGCGCCAATCCGCTTACCTTCGCCGGGCTGGCCGGGCTGGGAGACCTGGTGGCTACCTGCTCCAGTCCCTTGAGCCGCAACCGCTTCGTGGGGCAGGAGCTGGCAAAAGGGCGGCCCTTGAGGGAGATACTCTCCTCCATGACGGGTATAGCCGAGGGAGTAACTACCACTATCGCTTCTCTCAAGCTGGCTGAGGAACTCGATGTAGAGATGCCTATCGCCGAGCAGGTATTTCGGGTACTTTTCAAAGGCCTTGATGTCCGCCAGGCGGTATCTGAGCTCATGGTGCGTGAGTTGAAGCATGAGCTCGCCGGAATCAACGGCAGTTAGGTTGAATGGCTACGGTTGCGCGACTCGAAGCGTGTTTCGGTAGGGTGGTTACGGGGCCACGCAACCAAGTAGGGCGGGTTTCAAACCCGCCCGTTGCCCATCATCCTCGTACTGTTAGCTCCAGTTTTTGAAGCTGAAATTCAGTGTTATGGCGGTTACTCCGGCAGACACAATGGGAAAAGCTAACAGAACGC
>JBBIRL010000166.1:0-4416 GCA_037441825.1 Dehalococcoidia bacterium
GGGTCTGCTTGCTCTGGAGAGGGCGGTTACCAGCGATGTGGTGGCGCGCAGCGCTGCTATCAAGGCCAAGATAGTGAGCGAGGACGAGAAAGAGCAGGGGATAAGGATCGTCTTGAATTACGGACACACTATCGCACATGGGCTGGAGGCAGCCACGAACTACGAACGTTTTCTCCACGGAGAAGCTGTTGCCATCGGTATGACGGGGGCAGCTATCATCAGCCGGGAGGTTGGTCTCCTGCCTCAAAAAGACGTGGAGTGGCAAGAAGCCCTGCTGAAAAGATTTGGTTTGCCTACGGCCTTCTCCGGTGTTGATATCGAGCGTATACTTCAAGCCACTGAGCTGGATAAGAAGGTGAGGGGAAAGAAAATAAGGTGGGTCTTACTTCGTGGCATCGGCCAGCCGGTGGTTCGTGACGATGTCCCTCACAAAGTGGTGGTGAACGCGATTCGTAAGCTATTACAAGGCTAGTCTTGGCCAATGAAATCACATGAACCGATAGTAGAACGTCTGCGGCATATCCTGGGTCGGCTGAGTCCATCTGAGTCAACAAAGGGTCTCGCTCTAGCTATAGCTGTGGGAGTTGCTGCTGGTTTAGGGGCAGTGGCTTTCAGATGGATGATAAAAGGCTTTCAGTGGGTCTTCTTTAAAGAGGGCGCTGAGGCCTTTTCATTTATGGGTAACTACTATGTTATCGTACTGCCCGTTATCGGAGGCCTTGTCTTTGCCCCGTTAATTTATTTCCTGGCTCGCGAGGCCAAGGGCGAAGGGCCTCCTGATGTGATGAGGGCGGTGGCTGTTGGTGGAGGCCGTATTCGCTCCAGAGTTGCAGCAATTAAGATAGTGGTCTCATCTATCTGCATTGGTAGTGGTGGCTCGGTAGGTCGTGAGGGCCCCATCGTACAGATTGGCTCATCAGTTGGCTCCGCCCTGGGGCAGTGGTTTAAATTACCTGACGAATGGCTGAAGACTCTCGTGCTCTGTGGGGCAGCGGGAGGTATCGCAGCAACCTTTAATGCTCCTGTGGGGGGCGTCTTCTTTGCCCTGGAAGTTGTCTCCCGTCGCGTTACTACTCGTCGGTTGTTCAATGTCATGGTCAGTGCCATTGCTGCGGAATATGTGGCCTGGATGTTCCTGGGCGCCAACCCTTCTTTCACAATAAAGCCATATACGTTAGGCAGTTACTGGGAGATACTGCCGTACATTGTTCTGGGAATTTTGGCCGGGCTCCTGTCAGTCGGATTTATTCGTTTCTTTTTCAAGGTTGAAGACTTCTTCAACTCTGTCAAAGTCCATGCGCTACTCAAACCCGCACTGGGTGGCATCGCCATCGGCCTTATGGGCTACTACTATTCCGGCATCTTCGGCGTGGGATACGGAGGCAGCTATGGGATGGGTGGATTGTTTGTTAGCTCGGGCCCGGTGGATGGGATGCTGGCCGGGCAAATAGGGCTTGGCATCCTTATTGCATTGCTGTTCCTGAAGATAATAGCTACGTCTGTTACTCTCGGGAGTGGAGGTAGTGGCGGCATCTTCGCACCTTCTCTATTTATCGGCGCTGCGCTCGGAGGGGTATTCGCTATGTTAGCGCAGAAGCTTTTCCCGAATATAATATCCAGCTCAGGTGCATATTCTCTGATAGGCATGGCGGCATTTTTTGCTGCTGTGGTACATGGGCCGCTTACCGCTATCGTGCTCCTGGTTGAGATGACACGGGATATTCAATTACTATTGCCTTTAATGACGGCTGTCGTTGTTGCTATGCTAACTGCACGCGCTTTCAGCAAATATTCCATCTACACTCTTCGACTGAAGCGTAGTGGTGTGTATATTCATGAAGAGGAAGTAGTGCCTTTGATGAAGACTATTACTGTTGAAGAGGCGATGACGCGCGATTTCCCCACAGTTCCTTACATCATGCCCGTTAGCGAGCTGCTTACAAAGCTTGCCGAGACCGGTCATCATGGATTTCCGGTCGTTGATGAGGATGGACGTCTCTTCGGAGTAGTTACTTTGACCGATGTCGAAGCTTCCCGGAGTAGCAGTATTCCTAACTTGAAGGTTGGTGATATTGCCACAAAGTCGCCTATGGTAGCTTATCCTGATCAATCTGTATATGATGCCTTGATGAAGCTTGGTGCTAAAGACGTAGGGCGAATACCGGTGGTAGATCGCAAAGACCGCACACGACTATTGGGAGTTTTGCGCAGACATGATATTATAAATGCATATAAGAAGAAATTTATGGGAGATATTGCAAGTGCGTGATGTTACCGAAGCAACCCAGGAATCGCTTGCACGCGAGCTGAGTAGAAAACCCCGGGGCAAGGGCATCATCGACTATATCTCGGTGCTCAAACCCCGCGAGACGGTTTTGTTAACCTTCATCGGGGTTTGTGCTGCAATTATTGCAGCGCACGGCAACCCTCCGCTCCATGTCCTTCTGATTGCGATGGTGGCGATTGCTCTGGGCAGCGCTGGCGCTAACGGTTTGACCAACTACCTCGACCGGAATGTCGATGCCAGAATGAAGAGGACCCATATGCGGGCTCTGCCTGCGAAGAGGATAGTCCCTGCCCGGAAGGCTCTGGTATGGAGCGTGTTCTTGATCCTGGCTGCGCTCGCTGTAGCCTGGTATCTCGACCCTCTCTGTTTCGCCTTTGGCTTGGTTGGCACTGTCGCAGCCTCGGTATTCCGGAAAAGGGTGATGTGCGTGATTCAGGGCGGGATAGCAGGTTGTGCGCCTGTGCTCATGGGCTATGTAGCTGTAACGCACCACCTGGATATTCAGATTCTTTTCCTCTGCATTCTTATCGCCGTGTGGATACCGCTGCATGTGTGGAGCGTTATGATTGCCAATCGTGAAGACTATCTTCAGGCGGGGGTTGCCTATTTCCCGATCACCTGGAGGGTCAAGGATGCCATAAAGATATTGATGGCCTTATCGGTTCTGCTTTACGCTGCGTCTATTGCCCTCTGGTCATTCGACAACCTGGGCTGGCTCTATTTTGCGGCTGCCAATATCCTGGGCATCGTCATGCTTTATGCCAATTCCCACCTTCTTAAGAGCCGTCTCACTCAGGATGCCTGGAAAGTGTACAAGCTTTCCGCCTTCCCTTACCTGGGTTTGATTTTCATCGCTCTGGTTTTGAACTTCTGGGTCTAACTCCCTATGAGCCGACTCTTCAAGCTGACGAAGACTTGCCCTGAGACAAAGGCTCGCGCCGGGATGCTTACCACACCTCATGGCTCGGTGCCGACCCCTGTTTTCCTCCCTGTGGGCAGTCAGGGCACAGTCAAAACTCTGACCCCGGATGACCTCAAATCACTGGGTGTGGGAATGATTCTGGCTAATACCTATCACCTCTATCTCAGGCCCGGCGTGGAGGCCATCAGCAAGCTGGGGGGATTGCATAAATTCATGGCCTGGGATCTCCCGATTCTGACTGATAGCGGCGGCTTTCAGGTGTTCAGCCTGGGGCACCTTCGTCGCATCAGCGACGAAGGTGCTCTGTTCCGCTCTCATGTTGATGGCAGCGAGCATTTTCTGACGCCTGAGTTTGCCATCGAAATCCAGGAGCAATTCGGCGCTGACATTATCATGGTCCTCGATGAGTGCCCGCCCTACGGGGATAGTATGGAGAGCATCCGGCGGGCTATGGAGCGCAGCCATCTTTGGGCAGAGAGGTGCCAGCGAAAACACAAGAGAAAAGGGCAAGCTCTTTTCGGAATCGTACATGGTGGCACTTTTGCCGGATTAAGGCGGCAGTCCGCTGGCTTCCTCACTTCGCTGGATTTTCCAGGTTACGCCATCGGCGGCTTGAGCCTGGGGGAGCCGAAGGAGCTGATGCACTCTATGCTCGATGAGACTGTGCCTCTCCTTCCTGAAGACAAGCCACGCTACTTAATGGGCGTGGGCTCTCCTGAAGACCTCGTGGAATGCGTCGCGCGCGGGGTTGACATGTTCGACAGCGCCTTGCCTACCAGGCTGGGTCGAAACGGTGCAGTTTTCACTCGACACCGCCGCTACAACATAGGGAATGCCCGCTTCAAGCAAAAGAAAGGTCCCATCGACCCTGATTGCGACTGCTATACCTGCCGCACATTTTCCGCTGCTTATTTGCATCACCTGTTCAAGGCACAGGAGCTTCTGGCTTACCGTCTGGCTACTATACATAATGTAAGATTTATCATGAGGTTAATGGAGCAGATTCGGCGTTCTATCCTGGACGGCACATTTTCCAGCTTTAGAGATGACTTTATCCAGGGCTACCGGCCCACTGATGCTGAAACCCGAGCGGAGCAGAAGAAGAAGTGGCTCGGCGCTCGCCAGGAAAAACATCCCGAAAACGAGGTCGTTTACTAGTACCTAATTGCGCAAGAAAGCGTAATAAACGAGATTCTTCCCCTTCACT
>JBBIRL010000167.1:0-1883 GCA_037441825.1 Dehalococcoidia bacterium
CAGCGAACCCGGAGTTCTTCCCATTCACAATTAATCTTATGGAATCCCCGAATCTCTCCCTCAACAATCTGACATCATCCCCCACCGAGCCATTATCAACCACTATCACCTCAAAGTCAGGGTAGGTTACCTTTCTGAGGGACTCAAGACACTCAGCGCTGTCGTTGAAGTTATTCCAGTTTACAGTGATTACGGATACTTTGGGGGAAGACATCATGCGCGGCTCTTGGTTTGTTTCTTCGCCACAGCAACTATGTAAGCTGACGATACAAAATCATTGTCGTTGAAGTCATGCACACTGTAGTTGGTCCGGTCTACCGAATTATCTGAGAGTTTAACATCGCATTGCCCGTATAACGCGATATTGGCAAAATATCTGCGCAGCAAACGGTAAAACTCTTCGGGCCAGAACTCCTTAACATGAAAAGTGTTTATAGGCTTTGCCAGATTTGGAGAAAAGATTCTCCTGTTTGGAGTCGAACAAATCAATAAGCCACCATCCTTAAGCACCCGGCGGCACTCAGCCAGAAACTTTCCGTACTGTCTAATATGCTCTATAGTCTCGAAAGAAACAACAATGTCAAAAGCATCATCTAAGAAAGGTAATCTAATGGCGTCAGCGCAGATAAAGCTTGCTTTATTATCCTTACCGAACCTCTCCCGGGCATAATCCACCGCTTCCATTGATATGTCCACACCAACAACCTTGCTGGACCCCTTATCCGCCAGGTAACCCACACCATAGCCGGTGCCACACGCCACATCCAGAACAACCTTGCTCTCGGCCAGGCTTGCAGCAAAGATATATCTATATATATGCTCGTCATAAATCGTTTGAGGAGTCTTGCCCGGCACAACGCGTTCCCCGGTGAACTCCATATCTGTTCGACACATCTTTCGCAATCCGATCAGCTAAATAGAGTTCGTTTAGCAATGAGTCCACCATACCGACGAAAGTCGGTATCCAGATACCTTCACCGTAATTTTGAAGTGGGTTCTCTGGATTCCGTTTCAAGCACGGAATGGTAATTGTGTTTCTAAACACCCTCCTAAATAGCTATTTGACGATAACGAATAGCAGTTAATGTCTTGTTTATTTTAACACACGAGAGACAGAAAAAGCATACGGTGAGCAGAGGTCATTCAGCAACAGAGGAGTGCAGAGATGATTCACCCCTCTGCCAGTCCGCATCACTGTGGACAAGCTAGACGAAAAAGGTTATATTCCTCAGGAGGACAGGTTGAGCATATATCTTGCCAGTTGAAAATGCTCTGCTTAAATCAGGAGGGGCTTATGGACAATAAGAAGGCAGAAGAGATAAAGAAAAAGGCTGAGGCCGACGCAAGCAAGATGCTCAAGGAAGCCGAGCAAAAAGGACGCCAGATTATTGAGGAAGCTAAAAAGAAAGCCGATGCTTTGTCAGGTGAGGTACTTAGAGAAGTAGAGCAAAAAGGACGTTTGATCATAGAGGAAGCACGAAAGAAAGCCGAATCTCAAATTAAAGCCGACCGGCCGGCTCCAGACCAGAAGCTGCCTCAGATTCTCGAAGAGGCAAAAAAAAAGGCGGAGGCCGAGGCGAGCAAAATAATCGCCGAAGCCGAGCAAAAAGGGCGTCTTATTATCGAGGAAGCCCGTAAAGTAGCTGCCTCTCCAGCCAAAACACGCAAGCCAGCGCCGGACGTCGAGCCCAGGGCAAATGAGATAATCGCCAAAGCCGAGCAGAAAGCCCGACAGATTATGGAAGAAGCCAGGAAAAAGGCCGAGGCTGAGGCAAGCAAGATGCTCGCCGAAGCCGAGCAAAAAGGACGCCAGATTATCGAGGAAGCCCAAAAGGTAGCTGCCGCTCCAGCCAAGGCAGACAGGCTAGCTCCAGACGCAGAGA
>JBBIRL010000167.1:1893-4406 GCA_037441825.1 Dehalococcoidia bacterium
AAGGCAGATAAGATAATCGCCGAAGCCGAGCAAAAAGCCCGACAGATCATGGAAGAGGCAGAGAGAATAAGTGCCGCTCCCGCCGCGCAAAGGCCCCAACAGATTATTAAGGCAGTGAAAGAAAAGGCAGATTTAGAGGCAAAAGGAAAAGCAGAGCGGCAAGAAGCTGCCTATAAAAAGCGTGTGGAGATAGTGATAATACCGCCTGTGGATTTCGCTCAACTGGAGAGATTGCGCACATCGCTGCAGCGCCTTCCCAACTTGCGCATCCTGTCCATAGGTGGCTCGCCAGGCGGCAGCACCCAAATCTCTATCTTAATGAACAAACCGGCTCCTCTTGCTGAAAGCCTAAGAGGAATGGACATCGTGGAGGAAGCTATAGAAGAGGAATTGCTCGATTCTCACCCATTGGGAGATTTTGTGAAGCAGGCTACGCCTGGATATCCGACAAAACGGCCTTCTGACGAGCAGAGAGTCCTGGTGGTGCTAAAGAGGGCCCCGTAGGCATCATACAGGTTGTAGCCGACAATTTCAAAATGCAAAGTGCAAAAAATGCTCAACCCTTAATTGTGGACTCGCCTATATCTATCCATCCCTGCCGCAGCGCCAGCACCACAGCGTGGGTTCGGTCATTGGCATCGAGCTTATCCAGAATAGAAGTAACATGGTTCTTTATGGTCTGCTCGCTGATGCCGAGAACATGGGCAATCTGCTTGTTGGAATAGCCCTCAGCTACATACTTCAGAGTCTCCGTCTCTCTAGGCGTGAGCGGCGTAGCCAGCGTCTCCATGGCCTTGCCCATCAGCGACACATCCTGGAACTGCCTCAAAACCTGCTCAGCGACCCTGGGCCTGCCCAGCAGGCTTTCATTTATGGGGCGCTCACCTTTGACAATCCTCCTGATAGCTGAAGCCAGCTCCTCGGCAGAAACATCCTTGCTCAAATAGGCTACCGCTCCGGACCTGATTGACTGGAAAAGCTGGTCATCATCGGGAACCGAAGTGAGTGCCATCACTGCCACCCGTGGGCAGCGTGTAGTTATCTGCCGCCCCAGGTCGAGTCCGCGGAGCAAGGGGAGATCGACATCCAGTAGAGCCACATGGGGCGAAAAAGCCTCTATTAAGGCTAAGGCCTCAGGGCCGGGAGCGCAATCACCTACTACTTCAATCTCTTTAGCACAAGTAGCGAGCCCTTGCCGAATCCCGTGGCGGTAAAGCGCCTGCCTGTCAACCACGAAAACCGTGATTCTGTCCACTTTTGTACCCCCTGAGATTTAAACCTGTTAAAATAACCTCAGCACAGAAATTATCATAAGATGTGCAGCGTGTCTATAGTACTTTTCTCCTATATTGTCAAGTTTTGTGCTTCTTTCTACACCTTTTTTAACGTTTTGTCAAGTAAAATCACTTATCTTCCTGTCTCAAGCCTTATCGGTTAAGCCGGAGCACCCCTTCCGCATCCTGATTCCAGTATAGCACCCTGCTCCCTGCCCGCCATCACCCGTTCTCTCTATTCGACGATAGAGAAAAGTCTTAACTGTTCCTCCCGGACCTCCTGTTTGCCTTATGTCATTGCGAGGCCATGCGAAGCAGGCCGTGGCAATCTCACGTGCCCCTTTCTATCTACGGCTGCGAGAGATTGCTTCGTCGCTGCGCTCCTCGCAATGACATATCGGGGACTGACAGCCCCTACAATGACAAAGGGCGCGGAAACCGCGCCCTTGCATACTCACATATCACGGCCCAATGCCGTAACCTTCCCCTTACGGATACCTGCCGCCGAATCCGGCGTACCACAGACCTCCAGACTCGAAAACACCGTAAACCCTGTTATATTGGCCCACTATCCAGGTGATAGTCCCGGTGCCTGAAGAAGAATTGTACTTGCTGCACGACCTGGGCAGCGGATTAAGGTACGGGCCGTGCTCACCAGCCAGCGGCGAGTTATTATCGCCGGGGGCTACATCCGGGCCCGCACCGATGACATCACATTGGCCCGCCCCGTTGACCAGCATTCCCATCCAGATCGCAGCAGCCTTTATATCGCCCGTTGTAGCTGGCAAGCCATCGCTGCTATCCATTACCACGTTCACCGTATACTTGCCCATGCCGGTCTCATTGCCCGGGTAGAGGGTGGAATCGGTGCCCGACGCAGTGGGGTAGCTATGGACAGAGGTATAATTGCCCGCCTCGTTCCAGCCGCCTGTGCTGCTGTAAGCATGTGCGTCGGCGTAGAAAGTAGACACCGATAGCTGTATGGTCCTCTCGTCCACAGCATAGCTCTCCGCCTCGCCGCGCCCCGTCAATCCCACCACGTTGACCACAACTACCGCCGCCAGTATGCCCAGGATAACCAGCACCGCTAACAGCTCGATGAAGGTGAAGCCGCGCTCGGACTGCCTGAATTTCTTTATGTTTCACCCCTAACGCCAATATAGCTAGACTCGCATACTATGATTGCTTATAACATAAATAATACCAAACGTGTCGCATAGCGCAATCCCCAAAAAGTAC
>JBBIRL010000168.1:0-4380 GCA_037441825.1 Dehalococcoidia bacterium
TGGGCTACACAGGGCAGGTATCCTTGGGGCAGGCTGCCTTCTTCGGCACGGGAGCCTACATATCCGCTATTTTGAGCAAGACCTATGGCGTTAACCCCTGGCTGGCAATGTTGATAGCGGCCATCATGACCGGCGCCTTCGCCTATATTATCGGCTATCCTATCTTCAGGCTTAAGGGTAACTATCTGGCCATGGCCACGCTCGGCCTGGGCTTGATTATGTGGATTTTATTCACGGAACTGAGACAGTTCACAGGGGGGCCTGATGGGATGTCGGGTATTCCCTATCTATCCATCGGGGGGTTTGTCTTTGACACCTCCTTCAGGCGGTATTTCCTGGTCTGGTTCTTCTGCCTGGCTGTTCTGCTTATCTCACATAACATCGTCCGGTCGCGGACAGGTCGAGCACTTAGAGCTATTCATGGGAGTGAGGCTGCCTCTGAGTCGATTGGCATAAATGTAGACCAGTTCAAGGTAAAAATATTAGTGCTCAGCGCTGTATATGCCTCCCTTGCTGGAAGTCTCTTCGTTTACCATCTTCGCTTTGTCAGTCCACAGCCCTTCGATTTTATGGCCTCAGTAAAGCTGGTGGTCATGGCGGTCATAGGAGGGCTGGCCAGTGTGTGGGGCGCCATCTTCGGCGCTGGGGCAACCCGAATACTGAGCGATGAGCTGCTGCTTAGATTCGGACAGTGGGATATCGTTATTTACGGGCTCATATTGGTGTTAGTGATGATTTTCATGCCGGAAGGTTTGTTTGTCAAACTCAAAGAGGTTTTCGAGCGGCTGCGGCTCAGGTACAGACAGAAAGGAACGGAACCTTGAACGGCTCTGCAATATTGGAGACCAGAGGGTTGAGCAAGGTCTTCGGTGGGCTGGTGGCTCTGGATAAGGTAGACTTATCTATAAAGACCGGTAAAATCACTGCTATCATTGGCCCCAATGGCGCCGGTAAAACTACACTGTTTAATCTTATCACCGGCGTTTACCCGGTGAGCAGTGGCAAGATATACTTTCAAGGTGCGCTCCTAAACAAAGTTCCAGCTCACAAAAGGGCTTCGTTGGGTATTGTACGCACTTTTCAACATGTCTATCTTTTTGGAAACATGACTGTCTTGGAGAATGTCATGTCGGGGCGGCACCCGCGCAGCAGCTATGGCTTTTTCGAGGCCGCCTTTCGTCTCCCCAAGGCACGTCGTGATGAGGAGGCCATCTCTCTCAATGCGACTAAATACCTTAACCTGGTGGGGTTAGGGACATACGCTGAGCACGACGCTCTCAGCCTGCCGCTGGGTCAGCAAAAACTGCTGGCAATAGCCCGAGCCCTGGCCACTGAGCCCAGTCTTATTCTGCTCGATGAACCCGGTGCTGGTCTGAATACCTTGGAGAAGCGGCAGTTGAGCGATCTCATCCGCCACATTAGGGAAATGGGCATCAGCGTTGTATTAGTGGAGCACGACATGCCGCTTGTAATGGGTATTGCTGAATGGGTGATCGTCCTGGACAGTGGACAAAAGATAGCTGAGGGTACTGCAGCGCAAGTTCAGAAAGACCGGAAGGTTATCTCCGCTTACCTTGGTGAGGAAGTGGAGTAATGTTAAGAGTTGAAAGAGTATCTGTGGCTTACGGTCGGGTCACTGCGCTCAGGGAGGTTTCTCTGATAGTGAACGATGGGGAGATCGTAACCCTTATCGGGTCCAACGGTGCTGGCAAGACCACCCTTTTGAATGCTATAACGGGGGTAGTGCCTCTGAAGAACGGGAATATCTGGCTGGACGATTACAAGCTCTCCGGGCTTTCTTCTCACAAAACGGTAAGGCTTGGCGTAGGTTATGTACCCGAAGGGAGGCAGACCTTCGGAGCTATGTCGGTCAAGGACAACTTGACCTTGGGCAGCTATTCCCAGCGTGGACGGAACCCGTTCAGCACTCTAGGGTACGTTGGTTGGTTCCTGCGCCATCCGTCGGTTCAGTCCAATCTGGAGATGGTGTTTAAGCTTTTCCCTATACTTAAGGAGCGTCTGAAGCAGCAGGCAGGCAGCCTTAGCGGTGGGGAGCAACAGATGTTAGCTATAGGCAGGGCGCTAATGTCTTCTCCCAAAATACTTCTCCTGGACGAACCTTCTCTTGGGTTAGCACCTAATTTGGTGAGAGAAATTCTAAGGCTCTTAATCAGGCTTAGGAATGAAGGGCTTACCATACTCCTCGTTGAGCAGGATGCTACCGCTGCCCTCAAGGTTGCTGACCGGGGCTATGTGATGGAAAGGGGACGGATAACCATCGAGGGCAGTGCTAAGGAGCTTTTGGGTGATGACAGGGTGAGACAGGCATACCTGGGCAAGGCAGTAGCCTAAGCAAACTCGGCGTGGTAAAATGGCAGAGGAGGCGAAATAAACTTTGAAGCAACTTTTATCTGGCAATGAAGCCATGGCACTTGGGGCATATCATGCCGGGGTAGTCGTAGCAACTGCTTACCCCGGGACGCCGAGCACCGAGATTCTGGAAAACCTGGCGCGACGGGATGGAATATACGTAGAGTGGTCAACCAATGAGAAGGTAGCCTTGGAAGTAGCACTGGGAGCAGCCTACGGAGGAGTCCGAGCCCTGGCCTCGATGAAGCATGTGGGCTTGAATGTAGCTGCCGACCCCTTCTTTGCAGCCTCGACCACCGGTATAATCGGTGGGCTGGTAGTAATATCCTGTGATGACCCGGGAGAGCACAGCTCGCAGGGGGAACAGGACAACCGCCACCTCGCCAAATTCGCCAAAGTGCCCATGCTGGAGCCTACCGACAGCCAGGAAGCCTACGATCTGATGGAGTGGCTGTTCAAAATCAGCGAGGAGTTCGATACGCCGGTGCTGTTGCGCGCCACCACTCGCATATCTCACTGCAAGACTGTGGTGGATGTGAGCAGAGAGCGCAAAACTGACTTAAATCAGGCCGCTTTCATACGCTCTCCCTCCAAATTTGTGATGGTTCCCTCCAATGCCCGCCCCAGGCGTAATGTGATGGAAGACCGCATCGTCAAGCTGCGTTCCTATGTGGAAAGCTTCCCCATGAACGAGATGATATTGGGCGACCGCAAGCTCGGCATAGTATCCAGTGGGGTAGCTTATCAACACGCCAGAGAGGTCTTCAAAAACGCCTCCTTCCTCAAACTCGTGACAACTTATCCTATCCCGGTGAACCTGGTAAGGCGCTTTGCCAAAGAGGTAGAGAGAGTGATTGTGATTGAGGAGCTCGACCCTTATCTTGAGGAGGAACTGCACCAACTGGGCATTCCCGCCACCGGTAAAGACTTTATCCCTATCATAGGTGAGCTTACTCCCGAGATAGTGGAGCAGGGTGCTATCAAAGCAGGTTTGCTGCCAGCTCCTAAGCTTGCTCATAAACTCGCCACACCTGCGTCTCAGTTGCCAGCGAGACGGCCCCAGCTCTGTGCCGGTTGCCCCCATGTGGGCACCGAGTATGTTTTAAGGCAGTTGTGCTTCCAGAATCCCAGTTCGCCGGGGCCGATAAAGAAAGGCGAGGTTATTGTCACCAGCGATATTGGATGCTACACCCTGGGTGTGTATCCCCCCCTGTCTGCTCTGGATACTTGCGCCTGCATGGGTGCGAGCATAGGCCAGGCCATAGGGCTGCAGAAAGCAGGAGTCCCCAACAAGGTGGTGGCTGTATTGGGTGATTCTACCTTTGTGCATTCGGGCATAACCGGGCTGGTTGATGCAGTGTACAACCAAGGTAATATCACTGTTATCATCCTGGATAACGGAACCACCGCTATGACCGGCCACCAGGGGCACCCTGGCACGGGTATATCGGCGAGACGGACGAAAGCTACAGCAGTGAAGTTGGAGAAGCTGGTGGAGGGGCTTGGCGTCAAAAATGTCAACGTGGTTAACGCCTTCGATTTAAAAGCTATCGAGTCTACCCTGAAACGGTGTCTGGAGACCGAAGGCCCTTCGGTCATCATATCGCGAGGCCCTTGCCCTCTTAATGCGAAGGTGACGGGGAAGCCGTTCAAGGTGGATGCCGACCAGTGCACCAGTTGCTATACCTGTCTGGATATTGGCTGCCCCGCTATATCGCTGTCGGTGGACAAGGCTGTGATAGATGTCGGCGTTTGCCTGGGCACTGCCTGCGGTATCTGTGCTCAGATCTGTCCCCAGGAAGCCATTTCGGAGGCTGGTTAGGAAAAATGGGGAGTGCAGAGGGGCAAAGCCCCTTTGCTGGGGGTTTGGGGGTATCCCCCAAACTTTAAAGTCCCCCAAGAGTGGGGGATTCAGGGGGTTGAAAGGAGTTTCTGAAGCTCTTTTTGGAGATTAAGAAATGAAGGATGTTAATGTGCTCATGGTGGGTGTCGGCGGCCAGGGCGTAATCC
>JBBIRL010000169.1:0-4372 GCA_037441825.1 Dehalococcoidia bacterium
CATCGTTATCTCAATCCTCGGGGCCTGGGCAATATACAGGGTATCGCCCAAGGAAATTAGAGTTCATTCTCAAGCCTTAAATTGTGCGGCTCACCGTCGTGCTCGGCAGTTGGCCAGGATATTGATTCCGGCTTCCATAGCAGCTTCTGGGGTATTTTTGCTGGCGGGAGTGGGCCTGGGATGGGCGCTTATGGTGGCCGGTGTCCTGGTATTTCCTATAGGTATAGCCGGCACGGTTTTTGACCGCCAAGTGACAAGGAAAGATACCGATATCAGCACTTTTCTCAGGTCGCTGGGGAACGTGGCATCGGCAATTGGCGTTACTGTGTCCAACGCTCTGGATAGGTTAGACTTGAGATCGACAGCAAACTTGGCTAACGATGTGAAGCACCTTCGCTCCAGGTTGATTTCCAGGCTTAAACCGGAACTCTGCTGGCAGCGCTTTTCTCTGGAGACAGGCAGCGAAACGATATACCGAAGCGTGAAGATGTTTAACGATGCCACCAGGCTGGGAGGCGATCCCGAAGAGGTGGGTAATCGTTCTTCTATAATAGCGATGAGCCTGGACTTCCTTCGTGCCAAGAGGGCGCAGGTATCGTCCTCATTCGTGATACTGGTGCTGGGAATGCACGTTGCCCTTGTGGCCCTGTTGTTGTTCGTGACGCAGGTGATAAATATCTTCTCCGGCACAGTAGAAGGTGTTTACTCGAAAGCGATAGCAAGTGCTCCGAGCGCTGTACAAGTATTCACCTTCAGCTTCAAGAATGTTCATATGCTGGGCACCCTGGTGATACCGGTCATTTTGGCTCTGGCTGGTGCTAATGCCTTTGCCATAAAGGCGGCTGACGGAGGCAACAAGTACAAACTTTACAACTACCTTGCTGTGACTCTAGGCGTATCGGGTGCGCTGCTGGTGTTTGTGCCTATGATGGCGGAGAAGATATTCTCTTCGATACCTAAAATGTCGTAGTCAAGCTGAGGAGGACATTTATGAATATAATTCAATGGATTCAGTCAGTAGTGAAACGACCTTTGAGTTACCCTGCAGGGTTGTTAAAAGAGGGTGAAGAGAATCTCCCTCTGGAACACGATCCGGTGGGGGAGTTCCTCGAAAGAAAGAAGCTGGCAGTCAATCAGGCTGAGGATGAAGCGAGCGATATACCGCCCGCAACTAGTGTACCGTCTCAAGATGGCAAGGAGCCTATCGAGGCCAGTAGCGAGAGTGCAGTCAGCGCTGAAAAAATTGAAGCAGCAGCTCAGCCAGTGGAGGGCCAGTTGGAAAGCCCGGTTCAATACGACTCGAAGGTGGAGACTCCTGTAGCTGAACTCCCCGGCGGTGAAACGGAGAAAGTCAATCAGGCTGAAAATGAGGCAAGTGAAGCCCCCTCGGAGACTAAAGTGGAGCCCGCAGCGCTTGAGTTGGGCAGCCAGAAGATCGAGGCGGCGAATACGCCACCTGCAAGCAGCCCCCAAGAGGATGAGAAAATTGAAAGCGTGCTGGAGGTCTTCAGAAGCGAGGAGCTTGCACTTGATACAACCAGTGCGTTGTCCAAGGAACTTTATGATACGAACGTGTATTCTCTGCTGGAGGAAAGCAAACAGATTGCACAGATTGCCAAGAAGGTAAAGAAGGTATGCCCGGAATAGTCCTTAGACCTGCTCTCGCCCTGCTGTCAGATGGCTCTATCTAGTACCTAATTGCGCAAGAAAGCGTAATAAACGAGATTCTTCCCCTTCACTACGTTCAGGGTCAGAATGACAACTAAGAACTGTCACCCTGAGCGTAGCGAAGGGTCTCGTAACCCTTCGTTAGCATTGCGATGATTATCGCAACTAAGTACTAGTCTAGATATGCAGGATATTGTTACCGAGGATACCCACAAACATTACGACTAGTAGTACCTGGCAAGCGATCATTAACTTCAGATATTTGGTTCTGTTGCCCAGCCACCAGAACCCCAGCCCTACAGCCACAGTAACCAAAAGTTTTGCCCCATAAAACAGTGCCTCATTGTGCGATAGCAGCAGTCTGGCGAAAGGATTGCCTTCGATGTTGGCAGCATCTTTTAGGCATATGTAGGTAACGCTGGCATCAGCCAGGGATAAGACAACCCAGGCGATTGCCAGAATTTTGGCTAAGCTCACTAAGCTCAGTTGTTTGCGTTTCACATCTTTTATAAGCATACCGGCACGTTATCCCCGCTAATTTAACTGTGGCTAAACTATTGTACTCAATTCATGCAGACAATAGTACTAGTACTACTAATAATCGTAGGGAACCCCCTCATAAAAGTCAATATAACGTTTGCTCATATCCCTTTACTCTACCTCCCATATCTTCAGCTAACCCTGATTTTAGCTAGCGGTTGAGATTTTTTCAGATGCATTGGCCTTGAATCTTGAAATTCAGATTTTGAGTTTGTTTACGATTTCGAGCTTGGATGTATTAGGATTTTTCTTCGACGTGTGCTTCCAGGCCTTCTAAAAATTATCCTGCAGTTATTTCTCAGTCGGACAACTTTAGCTGGCGCAGGTATTCCCGGAACTTAGCCCCGATATCGGGTCGGCTGAGAGCAAACTCTACGGATGCCTTCAGAAAGCCCAGCGGCATGCCTGTATCGTAACGTATTCCTTCAAACTGATAGGCGTATATCGGCTGTTTCTCCAGCAGCAGCCTCAAGCCATCGGTCAGTTGAATCTCCCCGCCCTTTCCCGGGGCTGTCTTCTCCAGCATGCCGAATATCTCCGGCGTAAGGATGTATCTGCCCACTATCGCAAGATTCGACGGGGCGTCTTTGGGCTCCGGCTTCTCCTCAAGGCTCAGCACCTGATATACCCTGTCTTCTACTTGCTTTGGCTTGATAATACCATAGGCTTTGGTATCCTCTTTTGCTACCGGCTCAACAGCGATTACGCTGTGTTGATAGCGGTTGTACACCTCAATCATCTGCTTCATAGCTGGCACTCTGGCCTGGATGAGATCGTCAGGGAGAAAGACGGCGAAGGGCTCTTCGCCGATGAGTTCCTTGGTAACTAAAATGGCATGTCCCAGGCCGAGTTGCTCTTTTTGGCGAATATAGCAAATATCGGCGAGTTCGGAGATATTTTGCAGTTTGCGCAATAGTTCACCATCGCCTTTCTTCTCTACGATGTGTTCCAATTCAAAGGAACGATCGAAGTGGTCTTCTATGGCGCGTTTACCTATGGCAGTGACGATGATGATGTGCTTGATGCCGGAGGCAACAGCTTCCTCTATCACATACTGGATCATAGGCTTATCGACCAGAGGCAGCATCTCCTTGGGCTGTGCCTTGGTTGCAGGCAGGAACCTGGTGCCCCAGCCTGCGGCAGTTACCACTGCCTTACGTATCTTCATCAAACCTCCCACGCTATTCTACATGAGGTCTTGTATTGTATCAAGGATGGGTGTTTGCTCATCTATTTATTGTCCAGCATCTTAGCAGTAAGTTCGAGCATTCTGTTCAGCCCCCAGCCTTTAGCGGCGGAGATAAAAGCGGCTGTCTGGACTCTGACGCAAAGCTGGTCGATATATTTGCGAACTGCTTCATTAGCCTCTGGTTCGATTTTCCCCCCGAGCAAGTCGATCTTATTGAGGGCAAGTAATGTTGGCTTGTCAGCCAGTCCCAGGTCTTTCAGGATGTCCTCAACGGTATGGCATTGCTGGGCTGCGGTCTCGCTGGCGATGTCCACTATGTGGAGCAGCAAGTCGGCTTCAGATAGCTCTTCGAGAGTAGCCCTGAAGGCAGCGACTACAGTCGGAGGCAGCTTCTGAATAAATCCGACGGTGTCGGTGATGAGCACCTGTCTCTTGTCGGGGAGGGTGAGGCGGCGCGTGGTGGGGTCGAGGGTGGCGAACAGCTTATCCTCAACAAAGACATTAGCGTCGCTTAAGGCGTTGAGCAGGGTGCTTTTCCCGGCGTTGGTGTAGCCTACCAGGGCTACGACAGGAATGCCCTGCTCGCTACGGCGGCGGCGATACTGCGCCCGGTGCTTTCTCACCGCCTCCAACTCTTCTTTCAGCCGCTGTATTCTACGCTGGATGATGCGGCGGTCGCTTTCAAGCTGGGTCTCGCCGGGGCCTCTGGTGCCGATACCGCCGCCGAGGCGTTCCAGGTGAGGCCAGCGCCCCGCCAGGCGGGGCAGGAGATACTCCTGTTGGGCGAGCTCGACCTGAAGTCTGCCTTCGTGGGTCTTGGCCCGCTGGGCGAAGATATCCAGAATCAGGGCAGAGCGGTCTATTACCTTTACCTCAAGCAGCTCTTCCAGGTTGCGCTGCTGCGCCGGGGAGAGCTCGTCATCGAAGATGACCAGATTATATTCGGCCTTCTCTTTAAGCGAAATCAGCTCCTCA
>JBBIRL010000170.1:0-4367 GCA_037441825.1 Dehalococcoidia bacterium
CGGGGATTTAAGTAAGGAAGCTTAAAACCCCGACCGTAAGGTCGTGGGAAGTTTATAAAAAAAGGGGGTATTTGAGCGAATATCCAGCAAAATGTCATAAATTTGTTAACTTTATCACTCCCATTTTATAACTTTGTAAGGCTATCAGGTATATATTTAAAACATTGTTCCAATAACAAATATAAAGGAGGAGGTCATGGCGCAAAAGAAATACAGACCAATTGACATGCGGGGTTGGAAAACAATCAAGGATATAGCAAACACGGAACGCGGGTTTCTGGAAGACTTAGACCGTTTTGTAGAAGGAAACTTCCCGAGCTTGAGGTTCATGCGGAACTGGATGCCCGGGGGGGACCGTCCATGGATACCTATGGCGGAAGTTTATGAGACAGACGATAAAATCATTGTACATGTAGAGTTGCCCGGGGTAAATCCAGACGATGTGGACATCTCGGCAGGGGGTGACTCCCTGGTGGTGAAAGGAGAGCGCAAGCCAGCCGAGGGTGTTGCTTCGGAACAATACCACGAGTGTGAAAGATGCTATGGCAAATTCTACCGGCGGATCCCTCTGCCTGAAGAAGCGGATGCCAGTAAAATCGAAGCCACCTTCGATAAAGGAATGCTGGAAATAACTGTTCCCAGGCCTAAGACGGCTAAGGCCACCAAAATCAAAATAAAGAAAGCGTAGACACTAAATACAGCCGCAGACAATATTTAGGTCCGACAAAGGCGATTGCTCTTCTAGCTGGCGTAAGTTGGGCTGGTAGACGACCAGCCCACATCGATTGCTGTCGTCGCGAATTGGCCCAGAGCGATTTAGAAGCTGATACTATGCCTAGATTAACACCATGGGGCTCAACTTTTCGCAGATTCAAACGCTCCCGGCAAATAGTAGGCATATTGGTGAAGTATGGCTTCGGTCAACTTATGGACCGAATCAGGGCATGGGAGCACATAAACATCGAGTGCCGCATTTTCCACCGTTGCGACCGGAAGGTGGCGAATCTCGAGGTCGGGGAGCGAATCCGCCTTGCCATTCAAGATCTGGGCCCTACCTTCATAAAGATGGGGCAAATGCTAAGCACGCGACCCGATATGGTCCCTCCCGATATCATCAAAGAGCTGGAGAAGCTACAAGATCGTATTCCACCTTTCTCTTCCCAAATCGCCAGGAAAATCGTTGAAGCGGAATTGAACCGTCCTATTGAAGAGGTATTTGAGTCGTTTGACGAAGAACCAATAGCGGCAGCGTCTCTCTCGCAGGTTCACCGTGCCAGGCTGAAAAAAGGACAGGAAGTAGTAGCTAAAATACGCAGGCCGGACATAGTCGAAACCATCGAAGCAGACATGGCAATCATGCGTTGGCTTGCCGGCATAGTGGAACATCGTGTGGCTGAAGCCCGTTTCCTTAACCCCGTAGGACTTGTCGATGAATTGCACTCAGACATCAAAAAGGAGCTGGATTTCCGAAACGAAGCTAACAATTTAGTGCGATTTGCGCACAACTTCTCTGGCGATCATGAACTTAAGGTCCCGCATGTCTATGAGGCACTGTGTACACCCAGACTGCTCGTGCTGGAGTACATCGACGGCATAAATATATCAAAAACGGACCGGCTCAACGAGGAGGGCTACGATCTGAAATTAATAGCCCGCAGGTTATCCGACATACTGTTCGAATCAATTTTGGAACACGGATTCTTTCATGCCGATCCCCATCCGGGAAATGTATTTGTATTGCCGAATAATGTCATCTGCTTATTGGATTTCGGCATGATGGGAACGCTATCAGCGGTTGAAAAAGCCAATGTGGCCAGCATAGTGCTGGGAATTGCCACTCGCGATGAGAAGACGACAACAAGGGCACTTCTTGATTTAGCGAATACGCGAGACAGGCTTGACGAACAGCAATTCCAGATGGACGTATCGAGGCACCTTCAGAGATATGCCTATGTGGCGCTTAACCGATTGCGTTTAGGCGAGATGTTACAGGATGAACTGCGCCTGATTACGACCCACCATCTGCGTTTCCCCACCAATCTGGTATGGGTAACAAAAGCCATAGCTACTGTCGAGAATATTACAAGCCGTCTGGACCCTCAGATAAATATGATCGAGTACATCAAACCGTTTGCTGAGGGGATGCTCAAGCATCAGTTCGACCCTATGCAAGAAGCGCGCGAGCTCGGCTCTGCTGCACTTGAGTTTCTGGACCTTCTCAAAGATCTTCCTTATGAAATAAGGAGCGCCATACGGCGATTGAGAGAAGGCCACATAAGGATGGAGATCGAGCAAGTGGGACAGGATGCGACGAGAAAGACTGTTAATCGGGTGACCAACCGGCTGTCGGTGGCAATCATAATCGCTGCATTGCTGGTGGGCTCATCGCTGCTTGTGGTATCCAAGTTGCCTCCGTTGATTTCTAATATATCAATAATCGGTCTATCGGGTTTTGCTATTGCTGTCATAATGGGATTATTTCTAGTTTTTGCATCGTTGCGCGCCTACGACCGCTGACGCGTTCATTACTCTAGCCCTCTCCTCATGTCATTAATGCGGCGTCGGAAATCCATCCCCTTTCTAAAGATGGATACAGGGTGATATAGTCTCACCCTCACCTTACCTCTCCCGTCAAGGGAGAGGGATAAATCAGGCTGTCAGTTGTATTTGTTCATCGCTGCTGCGATGCCTTCGGTAAGCACGCATTCGATGGCGGCAGCGACTCTGGGGTAGACCTCTCGCATCACGGTTTTTTCGTCATCGGTGAAGTCGCTGAGGACGTGTTCGATGGCATCGACTTGAGGTGCGGCGGCGCCATCGCTGCCTTCAGGCGGGGAGATGCCTACCCGAATCCTAGAGAAGTCCTGGGTGCCCAGATGAGAGATGATGGACTTCAGGCCGTTATGCCCCCCCGAGCTTCCTTTCTCGCGAATGCGTATCTTGCCCAGGGGCAGGTCTAGGTCGTCGTGAATAACCAAGATATCGTGGGGAGAGAGGCGGTAGCGATGTATCAACGTTGCAACTGCTTCGCCGCTCAGGTTCATGAAGGTCTGAGGCTTGGCCACGACAATACGGGTGTTCGCAATCTCACCGGTACCCAGTTTACTGCGCGCTCCGCGCTGTGTCAGCGAGATGCCGTGCTCGCGAGCAAAGAGGTCAACGCATTTGAAACCTACGTTATGCCTGTTGTTGGCATAATCTCGGCCGGGATTACCTAGTCCTACGATCAGTTTCATAAGAACTTTTCAACCCCCATGCCCCTGGCAAAGGGACTCTGTCCCTCTGCACTCCCTATTTCTTTTCTTCCAGCATCTCCAGGAATTGCTTTTCGTTGAGCAGGGCAGTTCCCAGTTCGTGGCCTCGGTCAAGCTTGGAGCCAGGGTCGGCACCCACTACCAGGAAATCGGTCTTCTTGCTGACGGAGCTGCCCACCAATCCGCCGAGCTCTCTTATCCTGGCCTCGGCCTCGGTTCTGGAGAAGGAGTCTAGCTTCCCCGTGACCACAAACTCTTTGCCGGTGAGTAGTAACTCACGGGGCCTGGCTGCTTCCTCTAGCATCCTGACGCCGGCTTGCCTGAGCTTTTCGATGACCTTTAGATTGGACTCTTGCCTGAAAAAGGCGACTATGCTCTCGGCTATCGTAGGCCCTATGGTGGGCGCTGCCATGAGCTCTTCTGCGGTGGACTGCGCTAGCTTGTCTATACTTCCGAAGTTTTTGACCAGGATTTCAGCGGTCTCCGACCCTACGTGGCGAATGCCGAGAGCGAAGACAACTCGGGATAGGGGCATGCTCTTGCTTTCCTCGATGGCTTTGAGTACATTGGAAGCGCTCTTTTCTCCCATTCTTTCCAGCCCGATGAACTCCTCTTTCTTATCCTTCAGCGTATATATATCGCCGACATCTTTGATCAGGCCTGCTTTGAGCAGGGACTCTGCCAGCTTCTCCCCAATCCCTTCGATATCCATGGCCCCGCGGGAGACGAAATGCTTGACCAGCTCGTAGACCTGGGCCGGGCAGGATACATTAGTGCAGCGGGACATAGCCTCGCCTTCCGGTTTTATCACCTCGGCGCCGCAAACCGGACATTTGGACGGCATGACGAAGACCTTCTCTTTGCCGGTGCGCAGGCTGACCACCGGCGACACTACTTCGGGTATGACCTCGCCTGCTCTCTGCACTATGACCGTATCACCAATGCGAATGTCTTTGCGCCTGATGTCGTCCTCGTTGTGCAGGGCAGCCCGCTTTACAATAACCCCACCTACGTTGACCGGCTCCAGGATGGCAAATGGGTTCAATGTGCCGGTGCGTCCTACGCTAACGCCGATGTCGAGAAGACGAGTGGTCTCTTGAGTGGCCGGGAATT
>JBBIRL010000171.1:0-4333 GCA_037441825.1 Dehalococcoidia bacterium
ATTGTAACTGAGGTCACGCCGTTTAGTGCCTTTTATCCGGCGGAGGACTATCACCAGAGCTATTTCAGGCAAAATGCGGCACAACCCTATTGCCAGGTCGTTATTGCGCCAAAGCTAACGAAGTTTCGCGAGCATTACAGCGATAAGCTAAAAAAGAAAAGAGTATAGATAAATGGGAAACGCAAAGCAAAAGCAATTCACCTTGAGAGAGCTTAAAGGGTACGATGGAAAATCAGGAAAACCCGCACACATCGCTTTCAAAGGAAAGGTCTATGACGTTTCAGGCAGTCCCCTCTGGGCAGATGGGAAGCATCAGGGCCGCCATTTTGCCGGAACCGATTCGACTGAGGAAATAACTAATGCGCCCCACGCAGAAGAGGTATTGGCGAAATTCCCGGTCGTGGGGGAGCTAAGAGAAGAGAAGCCTTCTATAAGGACACTGGCAACCAAAATAGAAGAATTTCATCCTCATCCGATGCTGGTACATTTTGCGATAGCGTTCTCCATCGCGATTCCGATATTAGCCATTATCTATGTTTCTACCGATAAACCCTCTTTCGAGACGGCGTCATACTATTTGCTTATAGGAGATTTCTTAACTACAGTTGTTGCCGGACTTTTGGGCGTTTTCAGTTGGAGAGTCACTTACGAAGGGAGAATGACAAGAATATTTATCCGAAAAGCGATATTCAGCGTTTTGTTGGCTGTTGTTGTTACGACGTGTTTTATCTGGCGAACTGTAGACACAAATATACTGATATCAGAAACCAACCTGTCTTATGTGTACCTAACGCTCCTGGTCATTTTAGTTCCGATAGTCGGTATTCTGGGCCATTACGGAGGGGAAATAGTCTACTCCTAAGACCTCGGACAATCGGAAGGGGGAAGTTATGCCTAAGATAAAAGACCTGGAAGAAGTAGCTGAAATAATATCGATTGCAATAGCGCGCGAGCAAGCCTCAATCGAGTACTACAAAAATGCCCATCGGAAAGCGACGAGTGAAAACGCTAAGAAGACCTTTTCACTTTTGTTGGAACAAGAGAAAGCACACGAAGCCCAACTCAGAGCCCAACTCCATGAAATCAAGGCTGAAATCGAATTCGAGCGTACGAAATCGAGATAACCCCTCCAGACTTTATGGCATGGCTGTTTCCTTGACACAGCCTCGTGGGTCAGGTAAGATTTGCTCTGGACTCCGAACCAAGGAATCCCCATGCCCTACAAGACCATAATCTACGAGAAAAAAGAGCAGGTCGTCTGGCTCACCCTCAACCGCCCCCGCGTAGGCAACACCATAAATCTCGAGGTGGCGAACGAGCTTGTCGATGCCTGCCGCGCCATAAATCAGGATGATGAGGTGAGGGTGGTTATCGTCACCGGAGCAGGGGAGGTTTTTTGCTCAGGCTTTGACCTCGGCGAGCTTCGCGCTGTATCTCCAGATAACCTTAAGCAGATGAATGCGGCGAGCCTGAGCTCAAAGGCGGTGGCCGGACTGAATTGCCCTGTGCTCGCTGCTGTCAACGGAGATGCTTTGGGCGCCGGCCTGGAGTTGTCGCTGATCTGCGACATCAGGATTTGCTCTGAAAACGCTCGATTCGGCTTCCCCGAGACTTCTTATGGCATCATCCCCGGTGGCGGGGGAACCCAGCGTCTGCCCAGGATCGTGGGCAAGGGTAAGGCTACGGAGATGGTCATTACCGCTGAGCCTGTAGATGCTGCGGAGGCATATCGCGTAGGTCTGGTCACCAAGGTGGTGCCTCGACAGGCACTCGCTTCTGAGATTGAGGGGATCGCCAAAAAGCTGGTCTCGCGGGCGCCCATCGCGGTGCGATATGCCAAGGAGGCGGTGAACAAGGGCCTGGACATGACTCTGGCGCAAGGGCTGAGGCTGGAGGCTGACCTTTCGTTCTTGCTTCAGACAACCAAGGACAGAGCAGAGGGCATCAATGCTTTCCTGGAGAAAAGGAAGGCACAGTTCGAGGGAGAATAGCGTACTCATTGCTATGAACGTCTTCGAAACCATAATCTACGAGAAAAAAGACGGCATCGCCTATATCACGCTGAACCGTCCCCAGGCGCTGAATGCAGTTAACGTAAAGATGAGGGACGAGCTGTACGAGGTGCTGCCTGCGCTCGATGACGACCCAGAGGTGATGATAGGTATCATCAAGGGGGCTGGGGATAGGGGGTTCTCGGCAGGGGCCGATATCACCGAGTTCGGCACTACTCCCTCTCAGGCCATCGCCAGACAGGTGAGGTGGGAACGGGACCTCTGGGGTCAGTTCCTGGGCGTCTCCAAGCCTCTCATCGCTGCGATACACGGTTTCGCGCTCGGCGCGGGAGTGGAGATGGCTATGTGCTGCGATATCAGGATAGCCTCGGACGATGCGAGATTCGGCCTGCCGGAGGTTGGCTTAGGCATGGTTCCCACCGCCGGGGGCAGCCAGACTATGCCGAGGCTGGTGTGGCCGGGCATGTGCACAGCGCCGATTCTGACGGGCGAGATTATAAATGCTGCCGAGGCATTGCGAATAGGGCTGATAAACAGGATAGTGACTCGTGCCAATCTCCTCCATGCTGCAGAGGATACGGCGAGGAAGATAATGTCTCGCAGCCAGGTTGCCGTGAGATATGCTAAGCAGGCGATAAATCGAGGTTTAGACCTGCCTCTGGAGCAGGGGTTGGAGATGGAGGGCGAGCTTTTTGCCCTGGTGCTGGGCACGGTTGGTGCGTGTGCTCCAACCTACCCCACAAATTAAAAATGCAAAATGTAGACGGTGGTGAGCAAATGAATCAGGGAATGGGTGGCAAAACGCTGGAAGAGCTAATCGAGGAGGTCGCCGACCTCATCGTAAGCGCAAAGCGTGTGGTGGTATTCACCGGCGCTGGGATAAGCACTGAGTCAGGGATACCTGACTTCAGGGGGCCTGATGGACTGTGGACTAAGTTCGACCCCGAGGACTTCACATATCAGAGGTTCGTCACCAGTCGTGAGGCAAGGAAGAGGTTGTGGGGTATGAGCAAGACCGTGGGGTTGAGCTGGACCGACATGAAGCCAAACGCTGCTCACTACGCTGTCGCTGAGTTGGAGAAGCTGGGCAAGCTGGATTGCGTCATCACCCAGAATGTGGATGGGCTTCATCAGAAGGCGGGCTGCCCGGAGGACAAGGTGATTCAGCTTCACGGCAATATGCAGTGGGCGAAGTGTCTTAGCTGCGGAGAGCGCTGGCGTAACGAGGAAGTGATGAAGTGGGTAGAGGCGGGTGCAGAGGATCCGGAATGCGTCAAGTGCGGTGGAATCATCAAGCCCGAGGGTGTGTTTTTCGGGGAGGCTATGCCCGTAAAAGAAACTATGGAGGCGGAGCGGCGCTCTTCAAGTTGCGACCTCTGTATCGTGGTAGGCTCCTCGCTCGTGGTCTATCCGGCGGCGATGATGCCTCAGTATGCGGTGCAATCCGGGGCAAAGTTGGTTATAATTAACGAAGGCGAAACCAGCCTGGACCATGCCGCCGATATCCGCATTGATGACAAGGCCGGCAAAGTTATGTCGCAGGTGGTAAAGAAGGTCAAGAAAAAGTTGCGCAAGAAGCGAGCGAAAAAGCGAGATTCTTCCCCTTCACTACGTTCAGGGTCAGAATGACATATTTCAGACAGGCAATATTAAATTAGGAGGTGAGATGAATACTACGGACTTCCTCACGATTGCCAGCGCTATTGTACCTGACCGCCCGGCGATAATCTTCGAAGGTAAAAAATTCAGCTTCGGACAGCTTAACGAGCGATCAAACAGGCTGGCTCACGCCCTTACTAAACTCGGGGTGAAGAAGGGCGATATTGTATCTATATTGCAGGTAAACTGCAATCAGTATCTGGAAGCATACTTCGCAACGGTAAAGCTCGGCGCTATCTTCGCGCCGCTGAATTTCAGAGCCAAGGCCGAAGAGCTTGCCTATATGCTCAACAACTGTGAGGCCAAGGTTTTATTTGTCGGCGAGCGCTACCTTGAGATGGTGGAAACCATGCGCCCCAATCTGCCCAAGGTGCAGCATTACATCAGCATAGACAAGAAGGTCGAAGGCATGCTTTACTATGAAGACCTGCTGGCTAAGGCATCTCCAGAGGATGTCTCCACTGAGATCGATGATAACGATATAGCCATGCTGATGTACACCGCGGGTACTACCGGAAGGCCGAAGGGGGTGCCGCTGACGCACAACAGCTTTGCAACGTATATGTTGAGCAACGTAACTCCCGTAGATCCCGAAATAGAGGAGACCAACCTGCTCACTGTGCCGCTGTATCATGTCGCCGGAGCCCAGGCTGTGATGGCTG
>JBBIRL010000172.1:0-4321 GCA_037441825.1 Dehalococcoidia bacterium
ATAGTCACTATAGCAATGTGATTTTGTTTATCCTTGTCGCAGGTAAGGCGCTTATATTCCATTTGATATTCCCTTCGGTCAGCTTATTCTTAGGTGATAATACCCTCGATTTTAATTTTAATCGGATATAAATCCAAACACAATAACTGGGCTCCTCTAAGACCTAGCTTAGGCTCTGAGGAGCCAGCACCAAAGACGAACTTCGCTGAACCGGCCCAGCAAGTTCGAATTGCACATCACTTTACCCAGCCAACGCTCTGTCACAGAGCATTGGCTGGGTCATATCTTAACAGCCTTAAGCTTGTGCTTCAGTTTTATAGCGTCATCTGGGGCAGAGAAAGGTCACCCAGCTCTTTTATCCTCTGCGCTATTTCCTGCGGCTTCCACTTTCTGTCTATGTCAATCGTCTTGGCAAGCTGCGGCGACAGCCACGACTCGAGCTTGCCGCCCCTGATGGACAACCAGCGTCCGTTAATGTTCTGGGCTGCGTCGCTGGCAAGGTAGACGACGAGTGGTGATACATTCTCGGGTGCCATATCGTCGAACCCGCCCTCTTTCTTTTCGAACATCCCGCCCAAGCCCGCGGTCTGGGTTGTCATTCGAGTCCTGGCCATAGGGACAATGGCATTGGCGGTCATACCGTACTTCTCCATCTCTCTGGCCCAGACCATGGTCAGGGCGCCGATGCCTAACTTGGCAGATGCGTAATTGGCTTGCCCGGCATTGCCCAGAAGGCCGGCGTGGGACATGGTATTTATTATCCGACCTTTAATGGGCGCCCCTGCCTTGCTCTGCTCTCTGAAGTAAGTACAGGCATGCCTGCCGCAGTTGAAGGTTCCCGTAAGGTGAACCTGAATGACTCCGTCCCACTCCTCTTTGGTCATATTAAAGGTCATCTTATCTCTGAGAAAGCCGGCGTTATTGACCAGAATGTCGAGTTTGCCGAAGTGCTTGACAGCGGAAGCTATGATTCTCTGGGCTGCTTCGAAATCCGTTACGCTTTCGAAGTTGGCCACAGCATCTCCGCCCATAGCCTTTATCTCTTTGACAACCTCATCAGCAGGCCCTTTGGCCTGTCCTGTGCCGTCCCACTCCCCACCGAGGTCGTTGACGACAATTTTTGCGCCTTCCGCGGCCATTGCCAGGGCATGGGCTCTGCCAAGGCCTCTTCCCGAGCCTGTTACTATGGCGACCTTGCCTTCCAGCATTCCTTTACCTTTTGCCATATCTGTTTTGAACCTCCTTTTTAGTTTTCGAGACGCTGTTCTGTAATTTTAGGTACAAAAAAGCCTGTTCTTCCTGCTAGGAGTGGAATCTTGAAGAACAGGCCCATTGTTCCTACCGTCTTTTCTGGATATCTGATAAACCTCTCAGGCATCACGCCTCCCATTTTAAACCGTTGGCACGCCGTGTCAAGATTAGCGACCAGGAGAAGGAACTCTTACTAGAATATCGATTCCATCAGGTACTCGTCACCGCCTATGAATTTCCCCTTTTCTAACTCTGCAATCTCGTCGCCAGACATTCCGAGTACTTCTTTAAATACGTAGTCGTTGTGCTCGCCAAGGCATGGTGGGGGCTTGCGGATGCTCATAGGGGTGCTGCCCATTTTCCACAACATCCCTGGGTAGAGATGAGTCCCTGCCTCGCGGTGGCTGACTACCTCGAAGAAGCCGCGGCTCGCTAACTGGGAATTGTGGAAGGCGTCGCGCTGGTCCAGCACCGGACCCGCTGCAATTCCCTCTTTTTGCAGAATGTACATAACCTCGTAATTATCGTGGCGGCAGGTCCACTCTTCGATATACTTATCCAACTCATCCTGGTTTTCCAGGCGATTGAGAGGTGTGGAGAATCTTTCCTCTTTGCTCCAAGGGGGGGTGCCCAGTGCGCGGCATAGCCCCTGCCATTCCTCCTCGGAGGATACTGAAATCGCTACCCATTTATCATCGCCCAGGCAGCGGTAGACCCCGTGAGGTGCCATGAAGGGATGGCGATTGCCCAATGGCTCCTGAACCCTGCCGTTCATGGTGTAGTCCATGATCGCCTCTCCAAGGTGAGGGATCACAGATTCAAGCTGTGCCAGGTCGATGAACTGTCCCTTTCCGGTTCGCTTCCGGTAGCGCAGGGCGCAGAGGATGGCGAAGGCGGCGGTGGCTCCGGAGGCGGCATCGCTGTGAAATATGAGCGACTGGGTAGTGGTGTAGTCCAGGTCAGGATAACGTGTCAGCCAGGTATGGCCGGCCAGCGCCTGAAGTTGGGCGCCGAAGATTGAGCAATATTTGTGGGGGCCGCTGCAGCCAAGCCCAGGCATACTGAGATAGATGATAGCTGGATTTACTTCTTTGAGGACGTCGTATGTCAGGTTCAATTTCTCCATAGTATCGGCAGCATTGCTCTCAAAGAAGACGTCACTTAGTTTTATCAATCTCTTGAAGACCTCGGCTCCCTGGGGTCTGGTGAGGTCAATGCAACAGCTCAACTTGTTTCTGCCCAGAGCATGGAACATGACGAAACGGTCCCAGGGCCTGTCCCCCGCCCAATGGTCAACATAGGTCTGTATCCCTCCACTGCCTCCAAATGTTGCACCCGTGGTGGGGACGAGAAATTGCGGTGGTTTGGGCATATAGCCCCTGGTAATTGTAGGAAAGTGATGGGCCGACTCCACCAAAATAACCTCAGCGCCCAGGTCTGCAAGGAGCATAGTGGCGAATGGGCCAGCGAATACAACAGGCAGAGCAACGACTCTCACTCCTTCCAGCGGCAGCTTGGCCATATCACGAATCTCCTTCCTAAATAATCCCGCCCTCGCGTAGCTTCCTCAGTTCCTCTCTGGTGTATCCCAGTAGCCTGCAATAAATCTCCTCATTATGCTGTCCCAATAGTGGGGCAGGCTGTCTGATTTTCCAGGAGGTCTCTGACATCTTGAAAGGCGCGCCCGGGTAGGTGACTTTGCCTGTTTCCGGGTGATCGACTTCTACGAAATATTCTCTAGCCTTAAGCTGAGTATACTTCAGCAAATCCTCAGGACTATTGACTGGAGCACTGGCGATTTTGGATTTGAGGAAGATATCGAAAAGTTCTTGCTTATCATGGTCAGCAAGCCAGGAGTACCAAATAGCATCGAACTCCATTCCTGCTTCGGCACTGTAGATATTTTGAAATCTGGGGTCATCTTTAAGTTCCGGCATCCCGAGCGCCTCTATATATCTCGACCACCATTGAGGCAAGCTCAGGGTGTTAACGAAGCCATCTTTGCAGGGGTAGACACCCTGGGGCATGATTAGCATTCTGACTGCTTCTCTGGGCGGCGGCCAGCGGGTGGTTATTACTCCCGCCATGATATAGCTCAGAATATACATGATTCTTCTGTCGGCGCTACCCGCCTGGGTCTCCATGATGGAGATATCCACATGCTGACCGGTGCCCTGGTCTTCTGCAGCATATAAAGCGCCCATAGTTGCCACAGCAGCAACTGTACCTGCCTGGTATTGAATGACATTTCCCCCCAGCTTCAACGGTTCCCTGCCGGCTGTTCCTGTAGAGTACATCTCACCGCCCATGGCATATTCCACAATCTCCGACGCCTTAAAATCTCGGTAAGGTCCGGTTTGCCCGAAGTTTGAGACAGAGACCATCACCAGCCGGGGATTTACTTTTCCCAGAGTCTGGTAATCCAGTCCCAGGCTGGGCATGACGTGGGGCCTGAAGCTTTCCACCAGGATATCGGAGTCCGCCACGAGTTGTTTCAATATCTTTTTCCCGGTGGCGCTCTTCAGGTTGAGGGTGATCCCTTTCTTGTTGGTGTTGAGATGGAGGAAGAGGCCGCTTTTCTCAGGATGTGGATCATCTTTAAAAAAGGGCCCCATTGCTCTTGTGGGGTCTCCTTTCCCTGGCCTTTCCACCTTTATCACGTCTGCGCCGTAGTCTGCTAGCAGCTTGGTGCAATAAGGGCCTGCAATGTGCCAGGTCAAATCAAGCACCTTAACACCTGATAAAGCTTGCTCTAGCATGTATCACCCCCGAGATTATTTGTATGGCCCACGCAGCTTGTCGGTTTAATTGGCCTCAGTGCAAACAAATGCGGTCCTTCGTCTTGTTTCTGTGATTCTGAAATAAAAATTCTGAAGTTAAATGGAGAATAAATCCAGGAGGAAAGAGGGAACTTGCTTCCCATATGCTACTCAGCGCCTGTACCTCCATTACATTTTCTGATGCCTTGGCAATTTGTGGCAGTCAATTTGATATTTTGAGCGGGGCTTGAATAATAACTTACCCGCAAAACTCTGTCAAGGCTTTTATAGACTTGATGGGATTGATTATT
>JBBIRL010000173.1:0-4316 GCA_037441825.1 Dehalococcoidia bacterium
AGCCCCGGCACCGCCGCGCCATCCACAATGTTCAGGTGCTTGCCACCGAACTTGCGACCCAGCACCATGATCTCCCGCATGCGCTCATTCTCGTAGACAAAGTCCGATTCGGAGAGATGACCGAAGGCTTCATGGGCGAAGACGCCGGCCAGTATCTGGTCGCAGATAACCGTATACTCGCCTCCCTTGAGTTGAGAAGCCTTGAGCAACTCCACAGCGTGCCGCGCCATCTTTTCCACATCCTTGTGCAGGTTTTCGATGAAGCCGTAGTCGCCGTTGCTGCCCAGGCTCAGCCCTGCCTGCTGCACGTTAGAGCCATCGCGCGCCACGGCGTTGAACCGCGCCGTGAGGTCCACCTTGCTCTGCTCTATATAGGTACCCTCCGAGTTGGCGAAAATCACCTTCTTGCGGCCATCACCGTAGCCGATGGTCGAGGTCTGGATATGGGGCACGCTCCAGATGACCTCGTTGTACCGGTCGAGTAGCTCTTTCTTTTTCGCCAGCGGGATCGAGGCGGGGTCTTTCTTCACCTGGGGTGGCACTATGTCCACCACAGGCTCGACAGCGGCGAGCTTGCTCTCCTCCCTGCCTACCAGCCTCGCCTGCTTCACTGCAATCTTCACCTTCTCCCTTAAGCCGGAGAGGTTATTAAACGAGATAAAGCCCCAGCCCCCTTTGACCAGGGCGCGGACATTCCCGCCCACGCTGGTGGTCCTGCCGATGTCCTCCAGTTCTCGGCCCCGGTACTGGATGCGCGTGGCATCCCCTTCCTCGATTCTAACTTCGATGTAATCGGCGTTATGACCCTTTAATGCTTTGGCAATTTCGTCACGCATCAGATTTCACCCTCATTCTGCATACTGAATCTACCTGAATTTGCCCCCAATTATAAGTCGCCTAAGAGGAAAAATCTAGCGGATAAAAATATAGGGGCGATTCGCGAATCGCCCCTAACCATGCGGAGTCAAATCACAACAAAAAAGAGCGTCCTCTCGAACGCCCCCATGAAATCCGATGTTAAGTTACTCGAACTATGAGGAATAGCGACTAGTTTCTCTGCCTTTTCTGCCTTCGCTGATAGAGATACTCCGCAGCTAATACTAGCACCACGAAAAGAGCGCCGACAGATATGTAAATAGGTGTGTCTAACATTGCGCCAGGCATTCGCTTCTCCTCTCTTATATTGTGCTCCGAATCGAGAGGACAGCAATCCTACTTGGGTACTTGATTCAGGGAGTACTTTAGTACCCATGCTGGCAGCCGGTGCAAACAGGGGATGAAGAGGCTGAAGGCATAAAGCAAGGGCGTCCTTCCCGAACGGGAAGGACGCCCTTACTCTGGATTAGACATGCGACTATTGCATCTATACTGAGACGCTCAGAAAAATATGGAAAATAACCGGCAATAAATCCTTCATACGGCTACGGGAACTTTTTTAGTTTCTTTCTCTATTGCCAGGGGAGCTAACCTGACCATCGGCACTTCCACTAGCGGTATGCATTCTCCGCCCTTATCGTGGAAAGGGATGGGCTCCCAGTTCCGGCAATTCTCACAAATCTCTACGTTTTCTCTACACATATCTGGCCTTTTCATTTCCCTCTCCTTTCCAGTCAGCTACAACATTTAGTATCGACCCCCCTTCTAATAATAAAGACGCTGCATCGGCTTAAAACGTTCCACTTGCCTTATATTAGCCGTTACGTATCAAAAAGTTGAAAATTTATCACGCCGCCGATACCGACTTTCTTTCCCTGACTTTCTCTTTTCAGCGAACAAAGGAACCACACAGCATCCCCACATCCTTACAACTCCTTATACTCCGTGTGAAAGAGAGGTGGCAATCCCACTTATGTACCTTTTCACAGGGTACTTACGTCCTTTATGCACAAGTTCGATGAGACCTGCAAATAATACGGATGGGGAGCAGGACAAATTCTCGTTGAACATCCCTGACCCTTAGCCCGGGCATCCGCCTACAGCGGACTGCATCCCAGCTTCTTGTATCCTGCTCCCCTATCCCGGAACCAGTATAGGGCAGGCCAATATCAGGGTAACAATACCCTTTTGAGTAATTTTACCGAAGCTAGTGTAATAACCGTGATATAATCCGAATCCCCAGGTGAGTTACCTGAGATGGTTACCACCAACGGGTAACCCCATTGGTCCGAGGGAGCCTTCACTAACAGCGCATACCCCACTTAACAGCGGTTTACGTGGGCTCTCCAGGAGCTGAGCTTGACAGCTTCGGGGCAGGCAGTTATTATCTGCCAGGACTGCGATGAGGATTGGGTATGTCTTCAGCAAGGCTTGAAATAGGAGGACTGCATGGCTGAACAATTGGATATCAGCACCAAGAACTGCACAGTCGAAAGGGAGGGACATATTCTGATCGTCACTCTCAATCGGCCGGAAGCCAAGAACGCTCTTAGCCCGTCTATGCTGGTCGGCATGTACAAGGCCTGGCGGCTCCTGGATAAAGATGACAACCTGTATTGCTGTGTGCTGACTGGTAAAGGGGATACCTTCTGCGCTGGCATGGACCTGAAAGTGGGGCCGGGGGCAGGCGAAGATGCGGAGGGAATCCAGCGAATGATGGTAGATGTGCCCAATTTGCATTGGCAGGCACTGCTGCGGGAGAATCGTCCCAACAAACCGCTCATACTGGCAGTCGAGGGTTATGCCCTGGCTGGAGGCACCGAGATTCTGCAGGGTACCGATATACGCGTCGGTGCAGAGGATGCCGTGTTCGGAGTGACCGAGGTTATTCGTGGTCTCTATCCCATGTCAGCTTCCGCCATCCGATTGCGCCGGCAAATTCCTTACTGCCTGGCGGCAGAGATTCTACTTCTGGGACGCCGCATCAGCGCCCAGGAGGCGCTGGAATGGAGGCTCATCAATCGGGTAGTTCCCAAGGGCAAAGCCCTGGATGAAGCATTGAAGATCGCACATCAGCTCTGTGAGAACGCCCCCATTTCCCTGAGGGCAATTACTCGCACGCTCCGCGAGCTTGACGAGTCAGTGCCGGAAGCGGAGGCGCTCCGCAGACAAGATGAGATCGGGGGACCCATCTTTGCCACGGAGGATGCCAAAGAAGGCATGAGAGCCTTCAAAGAAAAGCGTAAGCCTATCTATAAGAACCGCTGACCACAAAGTTGACCGTCAAGGTGCTGGGGACTACAATAAATACAGGACGGCAGACTTACCAATGCCTGCGAAAAAAGGGCCCAGCCCAGGACAGAAAAGAAAAGCGACTCCACAGCTCCAAAAGTGTCCCGCTTGTAGAGAAATGACGCTTTTCTGGGACAAATGCACTAATCAGGGCATATGCCTGAATCCCAACTGCAAGCTCTCGGGGCGCTGATTAATGTTTACTGAGAGAGTAGCGAGATGACTATTGAATATGTTCACCAGAAGATAGGCGAAGAGGTCCAGGCCCTGGCCGGGTATTACGCGGTTACCGATGAGGTGAGGCTCAAGCATAACGGCAGGGAGATACTGTGCATAATCGGAATTTGTGCAATCGAGTCTTCGTGCTGCGGCAGCCGCAGCTTCAAGTACGCTTTGGTGCCAGGCTACTTGGCGAACTGGAAGGGTAAAAAGGACAAAGAAGGCCGGTCGATATCAGAGGTGGAGCCCATTACCGACGAGGCAACCAAAGAAAAAATTGCGGCAACTCTCAAAGAAACCCAGAACCTATTTAAACCTAACATCGAGTTCTGGTAAGCTGCATTCCATCAGTCCTCTTGCTTCGTACCGTCTGACCCCAGATAGAACCCACACTTCAAAGCGAGCGCCTCGCTGAGGTTATGCATAAGCTCTTCGGGATTCGCCGGGCAGGGATTGCCGAACCGCAACTCTAGTTGGCTATACCCGTGATAGAGTATGCAAACTGCTTTGCGCAGGCATCGATCACAGCTTTTGATTGCCGTCTGCTCCGGCCCCATATATCCGCCTCCTGCTATTCACAAACATTATCACCTGAATACAGGAGGCTGACAATCGCAATCAATTCCTATTTTCGACTTACTTTCGTCTTGCTGTTTTGAAGCTACATTAGTACCAGTACAAACGATATAGAAATTGTAGTGGCTATGGTCAACCTGAAAGCTGGGAGCTAATTCAAGGGGCGCTGTTTCTCGTAGATGAAGGATAAGTGACTTGGAGAGTTGCGCAATACTTCTAGCTGCGGCTTCCCGCAGTCTGAAGCAACTTCCTTTCAACTGCCTCTGTAATCTCAAAATGTACCGCAGGAGGTCGCTTTACCAGAGCCCTCTGCAGACGTGCCTGGCTCTCCAGCTTGCTGATGAGGTTATCCG
>JBBIRL010000174.1:0-4270 GCA_037441825.1 Dehalococcoidia bacterium
CCTTGCCGGGACGGTAAGTGCGGGGGCAGGTAACTCCCAGGTAGCGTTCGGCGAGGCCGACTATCGCCCCTTTCGATGGGTTAACCTCGTGCCAGAAGAAGCGGCTGCCGGTGCACAGGTCATCCATCACCACGCTGGCTCCGGATTCCTCCACCAGGCGTATCAATGAATCATCGTCAACCTCGCTGCCTGAAATGAGGAGCCTTGGCTTAGTGTCAGGGCCTGGCTTGCGGCGGCGCACCTCCGCAAGGACGTCTTCTAGAAGTTCGTTGAATTCCTGGATCGGGATGGTTATCCCCGCGATCAGCACCCACATAACCTCAGTACCGGTGATGAGCGGTGGCTCTGCTTTCCTCAGCTCGTAAAGCTCCCTGAGAAGAGCGCGGCTGCGGTTATGCAGTCTTATAGCTTTAATCAGGTCTTGCTCGGATGCCGAACGCCCCACGAATTGCTCCAGGCCTGTCTTGAGGTTTTCTATTTCCTTCTGGAAGAAGTCGAAGGAAGCCTGGTGGGTCATATGGGGGACGTACAGCGAATAGCTGTAGGGCGGCTTGAGATGGTACTTCCAGATATCATAGAGACGGTGCATGGCATCGCAGGTGTGGGGGATAACAACGCCGGAGAAAAAGTCGAATTCGCCGCTCAATGCGATATCGAAACAACTGCGCACATAAGGGCAAACTATGCTTTCGAGGTATTGTCCCGCCTGCTCGACGGGCTTGCCCACCTTGCCCTGGATGCGGAAAGGCACCAGGTCAAGTGCGGTAAATATTTCTACCGGGGTGTAGGAACAGAAATACCCTATTACCTTTTTGCCCTTTTTTGCTAGCTCTCTTGCTCTCGCCTCCCGATGCTCATATAGCTCCTGGGCTTTGACCAGCCCTCGCTGAGCTACCTTGGCCACAAATCACCTGACCTTTTCTAGATGGCATGCCTCCCATTAGTTCCCGGGCACTCTGAATGTCCCATTTGCCATAATGCTTTCAGCAACTCCAAGTTATCACTATGCTTAAGGCCTTGTCAAACGCTATGGCCAGAACAATTTACGAGCTTCCTTTTTTAGCTCCGCTCGGAAATCCGGATGTGCGATGGCGATGAGTTCCTCAGCCCTCTCCCGATGGCTCTTGCCAGCTAGGCTGGCTATGCCATATTCAGTGACCACATAATCAGCGAATTGACGCGGGATAGTTACCAGGGAGCCCTCTGACATTTGGGGAACAATAGTGGAACTCCCGCCGAAGGCTAGAGTGCGCAACACGCTGATTGCTCGCCCCCCTTTAGCCATAAAAGCTCCGAGATGGAAATCTAGCTGTCCCCCCGGTCCATTGATCATGCGTGGACCGAACTGTGTCTCGCATGTTATCTGACCGGTAAGGTCAACCTGAAGGACACTGTTGATAGATACCATATTCTCGTTCTGTGCGATGACGGTAGGGTGATGAACATATTCAGCGTCATACATCTCGACAAGGGGGTTATCGCTCATCCACTGATACCCTTCCCATCCGGCTCCATCCAGAGCCGTGAAAATTGCCTTTCCGGGATGAAGTGTCTTTCTTTTCCCATTAAATACGCCTGACTTGATCAGCTCATGTTGTCCCCAGGCCGACATTTCGGAGTGAATTCCCAGGTCTTCGAATTTGTCGAAGAGTCCCACCCTGGGCAGCCAGGTGCTCGGCCTTCCGGCGCCGATCTCGATAGTGTCACCGTTCTTGATTATCTCGCTCACGTAGCCTGCTATAGCCCTGGCCTCGGGATAAGGTTCTTCCAGCCCCACAAGTCCGGTGAAAAAATCGGGGGATATTAGATTCATCATCGGTGCTATCATATTGGCTGCACGCCCTATGTATTCCGGCTCATGTTTATTGCCCATGAGCAGAGCATTTGTCCACTCTTGCCGCAGCTTTTCATCGGAAACTGCTTCCCTGACGAGATCTCTAAGCTGCTTATCGGTAAAGCGGACTGTAGGCGACTCCACGAAGTAATCGACATCCGATACATGAATGAAATTGTCGCCCCGGTAAGGATAGACCATATTCTCGTCTACCTCAGCGATAACTACCCTGGCCCGCTTGGCGTAGCTTTTTTTGTTCCACATGTGCGGACCGAAGCTGCAAAAGCCGTGTTTATCCGGGGGCGAAACGTTGGTCATGAAAACGTCAACACTCCTGCGTCCGTGTAGCCTCTCCTCATCGCATAGCTTGGGTCTCAAGGACATGAGACAGGGGATGAAGGAGCATATTTTGGCGTCATGAGAAGGTCGCCCTACCGGTCCCAGAAAATGGATAGCCCCCACAAGGAAGTTCTCTTCGCAGCCCGGTTGCAGCCAGCAAGGATCGAGCCAGGGCGCATTGATTTCCAGATATACATTTTCCAGCTCGTCCTTGCGCTTCCCCAGGGCCAATGGCACTGCTGTGGGATGCGCAAAAGGCAAAACAACTCTGTCCCCTGACTTGACAGCCCTGGCTGCTTCGTCAGCCGAGACCAATTTTCTCTTGTAATCCTCTTTCCAGTCCCTCTTACGTTCTCTGCGTTCGTTGATGTCTGTGGACTTCATGGATACCCCCAGTTTATAAAAAAATATTGCTAATTGCGAAATAGCCCGATGAAGCGAAAGGAAAGAGAGAATACCTGTTCTGTCGAGCAAAACAACACAAGCTAGGCGATGCCCCTTCGTTCAGGCGCTATCCTTAGCTCGTATACTCGGTCCACTCCCTATCCGGAGTGGAGCGTAAATAGCAAAATGTGTGGAGAGTTGCACGAATTATGTATCGGGACAGATGAAGGAATCGTACCCAGTCGCAGGGTTTTTGTCAAGCATTTCCTGTTATTGGCGGACAGGATGGATGTTGAAAAGCTCTGAAGCTGGTTATCGTACACGTGGTTGACGATGACATCGGGAAGGTCTAAAATTTACCCCGTCGGCATAATCGGTATTTATAGGGAGGATTTATGAGCGATTTGGATATGATGAAACAGAAGCTTTCTGAGCTTGATGAGTTGAGGGGCAGGCTGAGGCAGGGGGGTGGCCCCGCTGAGGTTGAAAAGCAGCATAAGAAAGGGAAACTCACGGCTCGTGAGAGGATAGAGAAGCTTCTGGACCCCGGCACTTTTCAGGAGCTTGACCTGTTCGGCACGCCGATGGCTACAGCGTTTGACATCGATAAGACGGAAGGCCCGGCGGACGGTGTTGCGGTGGGGTATGGTCAGGTAAACGGCCGCCCTATCTACGTCTGGGCGCAGGACGCCACTGTTTTCGGCGGAACATGGGCCAACCTTCATATTCGCAAGATATCAGGGGCTATGGAGAAGGCCATTCATGCCCGCATTCCTATTGTCTCTATCATAGACTCCGAGGGCGCTAGAATCGAAGACGCCATTCAGTATTATCGCTTTTACTCGCCGGAATCTATGGTCTATTTCCAGACCTTGGCCTCGGGCGTGATCCCTCAAATATCTCTGATTATGGGTCCCTGTATCGGGGAAATGGCTATCTCTGCTTCCCTGGCTGATTTCGTCTTCATGGTCAGAAAGACCAGCTATATGCATATAGCGCCGCCGCCGCAGGGCAAGACTTCCGAGGAAGTGGGTGACCCGTCGGGTCACTTCCGCAAGACCGGATGCTGCGATTTTCTGGCCAAGGACGAAAATGAGTGCATAGAGAACTGCCGCAAGCTGCTGAGTTACCTGCCCTCGAACAACAGAGAGAAGCCGCCTGTGGTGGATACAGGCGATGACCCCAATCGCAGGGAAGAGGAGCTTCTGAGCGTGGCTCCTCTCGATACGAATAAGCCGTACAGTATGACCAAGCTTATCTCTCTGATAGTGGATAAGGGCGAGTTCCTGGAGGTGAAACGGCAATGGGCGAACAACCTGATAACCGGCTTCGGCAGGATGGCCGGAGAGACGGTAGGGTTCGTGGCTAATAATCCCCAGTCTATGGGCGGTGCGCTGACCCTTGACGCAGCGGACAAGATGGCGCGGTTCGTCAGGTTCTGCGATGCCTTCAATATAGCGGTGGTCTGGCTGGCGGATACCCCGGCCTTCTTGCCCGCTATCGATGAGGAGACCCGGGGACTTATCAGGCACGGCTGCAAGCTGGTGTTCTCCAACGTCGAATGCACCGTGCCTCAGATTACCATTGCCATAAGGAAGCTTTTCGGAGGCGGCCAGTTGGCCATGCCCGGCACGACACTGGGGGGCGACGTTGACGTAGCCTGGCCTTCCGTGGAGCGCGGGTTGATGGGGGCGGAGGGGGCGGTATCTATCA
>JBBIRL010000175.1:0-4166 GCA_037441825.1 Dehalococcoidia bacterium
GAATGAAGGTCCCAGCAGCACCTCCCAGGGCGAGAAAGGTAAACGCCACTCCATTAGCACCGCCTTGAAGACCTCCCTTGCTGTATGCCGCAAGCCCAACCCCCTGCTCCAAGGCAAAGAGCCACACAATAATTGCAGGAAATGGAAGCAGCATAAACGAGGCGAGAAGCCAATCTTTTCGTACTACACAAACTATGGCATAGCACAACAAACAAAGCGCAACGGGTACATAAGCTGCCATCACCACCCATTGTATGCCACTTCCCAGCATAAATCGGGATAGTCCCTGCCCAACCGCAAGTAGAACCAGCAAAACGATAACAAACAAAGTCAGCAGAGAATAGCCCAGCCAAGAATAGAACCACGAGGGTCTGCCATGCCGCCAGGCATAAAGTGTCACCGATATTACCATCAGTGCAGTAGCAAGCAGCCAGAAGTTATTTCGCCAGAGATGGAAGCAAAAAGTGAGAGCCAGCAAAAAGTGGGGGACCGCTGCGAGCAAAGCCTGCCTCCAGGTTCCTTTGCTATATACCTCATAAATCTGGCGTCCGAGCGCTTCCGGTGCGCCGAATCGCTTTGTCGCCACATCTGCTGCTTCAGTGGTAGAGAAACCTGCCTGGCACAACTCCCCTATCTCATCTTCAAAATGGGTTTGAAGCTCCCGAACAATCTCGCTCTCGGCTGTAGGGTCCAGCTTCGAGCACGATTTGACTGTTGCCAGATATTGTTTAAGCTTTGGCGACATCTGATTAATCCCCCGTCTCAGCCCGTATTTGCCCGTTCGGTAACCAAATTCACTGCAGCCGAGAAACCCCGCCATTCATCTCTCTTCTCATCCAAGACACGGCGTCCCGTCTTGGTGAGGTAGTAATACCTTCTCTCCTGCCCATTCGAGAGACGTTCCCACTTGCCTTCGATGAGTCCCTCCCTCTCCAACCTATGCAAAGCAGTGTAAAGAGTGCCCTCTTTGAATTGGAAGTAACCACCGCTTCTTTTCCCTATCTCCTTAATCAATTGATATCCATATATCGGCTCCTGCCCGATTAGTGACAGAAGCAAATGGTCAGTGTTTCCCTTCAACAGCTCACGCCCGTATTTCATCTTCTTAGCTCACTACCTCGTACTACGAGGTACTGTATATCACAGGCTGTTGTCATTGTCAAGCATTTTGCAGTATAAACAGGAAAGTAGATAAGGCAATAAGAGCTTGGCATAGCCGAAACCATGTGATAAAATTCACTCAGCGGGCAAAAGGGGGTATTATGCTTGAGATTACATCCGAATTGCCGCACCGCCAGATATTCTTCGATATACAATACGGTTGGATAATCTACATTTTGGCTGCCATTGCTCTGGCAGCCTTCGTTTATGCGCTTTATCACCGCTATCGTCTCTGGAGAGTGGGGAAGAAAGACGGTGCCCCCGCTAGCCTCGGGAAGAGGTTAAAGACTTTTATTTATACCGGTTTTGTTGATGGCTTCATCCACAGGAGAATACTCCGGGACTTCTACCCTGGTTCAATGCATGCCCTTCTGTTCTGGGGTTCCCTGCTTCTTCTCCTGGGGACTGCAATGGACGTAATCAACCACTACATCACGACACCTCTGGGCGCAGATTTCCTGCAGGGGAACACCTATCTGGCTATCTCTTTCCTCACCAACCTCGGCGGCGTCGTGCTGCTTATAGGCGTAATAATTGCTTTCGTCCGGAGATATATGCAGAAGCCACCGAGACTGGACAATATATTCGACGATGCCACAGCACTGACTTTCATCTTCGTCATCGTGCTCACCGGCTTTATACTGGAGGGGCTTCGCATCAGGGTAACCAATTATCCCCCACAGTGGGACGAATGGAGGTTTCTAGGCTTCGCTTTTTCCAAAGCTTTCCAGGGCGGAACTCATTTGATTGGCTGGTATCAAGGCTTATGGTGGTTTCACGCCGTATTGGTCATAGGGGCTATTACCTACATATCACTTGCTTTTCACAGGCTGACGCATATCATTGTCTCCCCTGTCAACGTATTCTTCAGGTCGCTGACCCCTAAGGGCGCTCTGAGAACAATCGATCTGGAGAATACTGAGACATTCGGCGTCTCCAAAATCGAGGACTTCACCTGGAAAGATATGCTTGATTTTGACTCCTGCACTCGCTGCGGCCGCTGCCAGGACAACTGTCCCGCTCACCTCAGCGGCAAACCTCTCTCGCCAAAGAAGGTAATTCAGGACTTAAAAGCCCTCTTTGTCGAAAAAGCGCCGCTTCTACTAAAAGTCAAAACCGTAGCCGCGGCCAGCGCCGAAAATCCAGGTCAAGGCAGTAACCCCGCCGTATGCGAGACCCCCGGTGAAACCACCGAGCGCAAGATGATCGGCGACATCATAACTGAGGACGTAATCTGGGCATGTACTACATGCCGAGCCTGTCTTGAAGCATGCCCCGTCTTCATCCAGCCCATGCAGAAGATCATAGAGATGCGCCGCAATCTGGTGCTGGAGCAGACTCAATTCCCCGAGACTGCCATGGGGGCACTGAGAAGCATGGAGCAGAGGGGACACCCCTGGCGCGGCACTATGGCCACCAGAACAGACTGGGCTGACGGCCTTGGCATTAAGCCGCTATCGGAGAATAAAGATGTAGACATACTCTACTGGGTTGGCTGCACCGGGGCCCTTGAGGAACGGAATATGAAGGTGGCGACCTCAGTAGGGAAGATATTGAAGGCTGCAGGAGTCAACTTCGGCATACTTGGTAACGAGGAGACCTGCTGCGGCGAACCTGCGCGCAGGATAGGTAATGAATACCTGTACCAGACGCTGGCCCAGCAAAATGTAGAGATCCTTAACGGCTACGGGGTGAAGAAAATCGTCACCTCGTGTCCTCACTGCTACAATACACTTAAGAACGAATACCCCCAATTCAACGGCAACTTCGAGGTCGTGCATCATACCGAGTTTATCGCTGACCTGCTCAAACAGGGCAAACTTACTATCGCCCAGAAATTGGGAAAGAAAGCCACATATCATGATTCCTGCTATCTGGGCAGGTACAATGATATATACCGGGCACCGCGAGAAATCCTGCACTATGTCTCCGGAGCAGCCCCGTTGGAAATGAAGCATAGAAAGAGCAAAGGCTTCTGTTGCGGCGCTGGCGGCGGCAGGATGTGGATGGAAGAGCAGATCGGTAGAAGGATCAATCAGATGCGCACCGAAGAAGCCATCAACACCAAGGCCGAGATATTAGCTTCGGCTTGTCCCTACTGTCTACAGATGTTTGAAGACGCAATTAAGGCTCTTGAGGCAGAGGGAAAGCTCAAGGCCATGGACCTGTCAGAAATCGTGGCAGCCTCACTTTAATAGAAAATCATAGATAACCAAATAAAGTAGGGACGTTCAATTGAACGCCCCTACAAATCTTCACACAGCCCCACTATATTTTCGCATATTCCCGGAATTTTATACGCAGGTAACCGCCGATTCCCCAGAGGATATATAGAGGCACTTCCCACCGATGCAGTATGCGCGAGTAATCCCACACACACCTGGGGAAGGTGACAACAAAATATAGCCAGGCCACCGCAAGCTGAGGTTTAGAGAAATGCTTATCCATAAATAGAAACTGTCCCCTTGCGGCGTAATAGATAGGTATCCCCATGAGCCTATCCCTTTTATTGATCCCAAAACCCTTGTGCCAAATCCTGGACTCCGGAACAAATAGAACCTTGAAACCTTTTCTGGCAGCACGGACGCAAAGGTCGACATCCTCCCATCCGAAGAAAAATCTCTCGTCAAACATGCCCACAGCCTGTAACAAGTCCCGGGAAACAAACATGAAACACCCGCTGATCCAATCAACTCTCGCTATTTCGTCGAACTGACCTTTGTCTGCTTCCCCGCTGCCTTTGATGGGAGTTCTCCCCGTCCTGTAGTTTATGATACCTCCGGCGAACCATATCAACTCGGGGAGCTCATAACAAAAAACCTTGCCCCCGGCGACCCCCACCTTCCTATCGCTCTGGGCAACGCTGACCAAACCTTGCAGAAAATCAGGAGCAACCACTGTGTCGTTGTTCAACAACACCACGTAATCAGCTCCTCTGGCTAGAGCATCCTTAATCCCTATATTGCACCCTCCAGCAAAGCCGGAGTTCTTCTCATTCCCAATCA